>JAUTXM010000042.1 GCA_030838025.1 Acidimicrobiaceae bacterium | reverse complement strand
ATGCCGGTGCGGCCTCCAGATTGTGGTGGGAAACGGGGAGCGCTTACCGCCGGTAAGGGTCAGGCCTGGGCGGTCACGATCCAGGCAGCGCGGGCGAGGCGGACCCGACCATCGATGAGGCGAGCGGCGAGTGCGTCACGCATCCGGGTGGCGGCCACCTCCCGTACCTCCGGAGCAGCGCCGGCCAGCGCCCGGGCCGCCGGCCCTTGACGGAGGCTGAATTCCACCCGCCGGTCAAGGTCATCGACGATCTCGTCGGTGTACTCCTGCAACTCGGTCCTCTGCCACCCGCCAGCACCGAGGATCTGTGCGACGCGGTCCGGGTCGGCGAACGCGAATGGCCCGGGCTCCTCCGGAGCAAGCGGCGGTGGCAGGTCCACGCCGGGGAGACCCCTGAGGGCCGTTATGGGCGCGTCGTACCACGGATTGGCAGTCGTGGCCTGCCAGCAGACGAAAGCCAAGCGGCCTGAGGGAGCCGTTGCCCGGTGCAGATTGGCGAAGGCGGCCTCCGGTTGGTCGAAGAACATCAGGCCGAACCGGGAGTACACCGCGTCAAACGGGGCGCCAGGCAACGCCGCCGTCTGCGCATCGGCCTGGACGAAGGTGACATTGGCCACTCCGGCCGCCCGTCGGCGCGCCACAGCCAGCACCGGGGCGGAGACGTCGACCCCGACAACCCGGCCTCCGGCGCCGACCCTTCCTGCCAGCGTCAGGGTGGTGGTGCCCGCCCCACAGCCGACGTCCAACACGGACGCGCCCGAGGCGACGGCCAACGCGCCGAGCGCGGCATCGCCCAGTTCCTGCAGTTCCCGGTCCTGGGCGTCGGCGTTGGTGGCCCATGCCTCGCCCCCGGGCCCGTTCCAGAACGCGATCATCTGCTCGTTGGTCACGCCCATGGCGGTACAAGTTACGCGTGACCTCGACATCCGGACCGACGGCGGGCGAGGTATGAGCAATCGGCAAGGACGACGCCAACGCGCAGTGCAGCGCGTCTGGCGTTCGGGGTCACTCCTCCCGCGGTAGCTGGAGTCAGGTCGTGGACCCCGGGCGATCGGAAGGCGATGGCGCAGAGAGAGGCGATGCCGCCGTCCGCTTGGCGAGGAGGGAGGTAGCAGATGATGGGGGCGCGGGAATGGTCCAGGCCGGGGAACGTTCAATCGAGGCGCACGCCGAGCAGCTGCCGGACAACCTCAGGCTTGGCTCTTCCCTGGGACGACCTGACCACCTGGCCGACGAAAAATCCGAAGAGGCCCGTCTTGCCGGCACGATACTGGTCGACCTTGTCCTGGTGGGCAGCCAGCACGTGATCGACGATGGCGGCGATCGTGGCCTCGTCACTGACCTGGGCCAGACCGCGCTCGGCGATGATCTGCGCGGGGTCGCCGCCCCGTTGGACCATCTCGGCAAAGACCTCTTTGGCGGCCGCTCCCGTGATCTCGCCCATCTCGGCAGCCAGGACGAGCGCGCCTAGACCTGAGCCCGTCAACGGTGTTTCGTCGAGGAGGCGGTCGTTCAGTTCGTGGGGCAGTTCGTTGATCATCCACCGGGCCACGGCGGCCGATGGAGCGCCGGCGGCAGTGGCCGCTTCGAACAGATCACCACTCGGCCTGTCACCGGTCAACAGATCCACGTCGCCTTCCGGCAACCCGTACAACGCTGACCAGGTGGCGAACCGATCGGCCAGGAGGGGGTCGCGCACACGAGCCTCTGCCCGGTATTCGATCCGACTCCTTTTCGCAGGGCGTGTACTGGTCCTGGATGCCTTGACCTCCGATGTCGGCACGGCCGGCTCGGCTCGTCCCGGCCGTGAGTCGCGGAGAGTAACGATCCGGTTGAGGACCGGTGCATCGGATCGGGAATCCACCGGGTCAAATACGAAATAGCCGACCCGTTCCAGTTGCCACGAACTTCCGGGCTCGGCGCCGGCCAGGCTGGGCTCGAGCCGGGCGTTGGTTATCACCTCGACCGAGTCGGGGTTGAGTTCGTTGGCCGGGTCGTCCGGCCGGGCGGCCAGGAAAAGGCGGTCGTAGAGGCGGACTTCTGCCGACACCGACTCTGCCGCCCCGACCCAGTGGATCACACCGGAAACCTTGACACCGGCCGGGTTCTTTCCGACAGACTCGGGGACATGGTGGCATCTCAGTTCGACCACCTCGCCCTCTTCGGTCACAACGTCATCGCAGGTGATGCAGGGCCCGTAGCGCAGACGGACCGTCCGGCCCGGTGCCAACCGCTGGTAACCAGCCGGCGGGTCAATCAGGAAATCGTCCCGCTCGATCAGGATCTCTCGCTGAAAGAATATGGTCCGCTCGCCCGGCTTCCCGACGTCAGGCGGGAAATACGGGGCCGTCAACGCCTCCAACTTGCCTTCGGGCCACGATGTGACCGTGACCTTGAGGGGGCGGAGGACGCCAAGGACTCGGGGCGCGGTCCAGTTCAGATCGTTTCGCACACAGAACTCGAGCTTTTCAATATCCACCGTAGAGTTCACTTTGGCGACACCGACCAGATCGGCAAAGGCCCGGATGGCTTCAGGGCGGAAGCCTCGGCGGCGCATCCCGGCGATCGTCGGCATCCGTGGGTCGTCCCAGCCGTTGACGGAGCCCTCCTCGACCAGCGCCAGGAGCAGGCGCTTGCTCATGATGGTGTAATCCAGGTTAAGGGGGGCGAACTCGTATTGGTGGGGCCGACTGAAACCGTGGCGTTCCGAGACGCGGGTGCTGTCGATGACCCAGTCGTACAGTTCCCGGTTGTTTTCAAACTCGAGGGTGCAGATCGAGTGCGTGACACCTTCGATGGCGTCGGAAATGGGATGGGCCCAGTCGTACATCGGGTAAATCGGCCACGCGTCACCCGTGCGGTGATGATGCGCGTGGCGGATCCGGTAAAGGAGCGGATCGCGCATCTTCATGTTCGGAGACCCGAGATCGATCTTGGCCCGAAGCACGCAACATCCGTCAGGCAGAGCACCGCCGCGCATCTCGCGGAATAGGGCCAGGTTTTCCTCGGCCGTCCGCATCCGAAAGGGCGATGGCCGCCCGGGCTCCGTCAGGCTCCCTCGATACGCCTTGATCTCCTCGTCGCTCAGATGATCGACATACGCCTTCCCGTCGCCGATGAGTTCCTCGGCCAGCTGGTACATCTCGTCGAAATAATCGGACGCGTACCGGGCCCGATCCCCGAAGGAAAAACCGAGCCAGTTGACGTCGTACACGATGGAGTCGGCGTACTCGACACCCTCGGTGAGCGGGTTGGTGTCGTCGAAGCGAAGGTTGCAATGGCCGCCATATTGTTCGGCGACGCCGAAGTTGAGGCAGATCGATTTCGCATGACCGATGTGCAGGTAGCCGTTCGGCTCGGGCGGAAAGCGGGTGACGACGCGGCCGCCATGTTTACCCGTGCGCAGGTCGTCCTCGATGACGTCGCGGATGAAATCAGAGCGACCCTGCTCGGTGCGATCGTCTTCGGTCACACCCGCACCTTACCGACGACGAGCCGCCAATCACCCGGCTGTCAGTCGTCGCCACTGGCTTCGCCCAAGGTATCCGCCCGACAGCCTCCAGACACAGACTGCGGGCTGAGGCGTCGTTCGGGCGACGTACGATAGTAAGGATCGTGGCCAGGGAGGTGCCGTATTTCACCCCGCTACGCGGCCCGCGCCTGCTCGACCACGGACGGCTGGGTCCGCCGGGAGGGCACGCTTATGGGGGGCCTGCGGCCACGTTCGGGGACGGGGTCGGGCCTTACCAAAGCGCGACGCGCTCAACGCCATCAGCGAGACCCAGAGCGCGAGGAGGCCGGTGAGGCCGGACCAGGCCGCGACCGCGGGCCAGACGGGCCCGGGGTGCTGTTCGCGCAGCAGCAGGGCAGTGTTCTTCACGAAGACCACGTGCCGTGCGGCCAGCGCGGGAACAGCCGGTGCGCCGATGCCAGGATCAGCCGGCAGATATACCGGCGCAGCCATCAGCTGATCACCTCGTATCAAGTTGACCGTGGTCTTCCAGGTACCGGCGATCGGGGCCGACCCGGAGGATCTGTAGTGTCCGGGCGCGACCTCGTGCA
Source organism: Acidimicrobiaceae bacterium (assembly GCA_030838025.1). Taxonomy (GTDB): domain Bacteria; phylum Actinomycetota; class Acidimicrobiia; order Acidimicrobiales; family Palsa-688; genus JALYXV01. The sequence continues at coordinate 21,199 of JAUTXM010000042.1, read as the reverse complement.
GGGAAATGGTCATTTTTCCCCCACCCTGCCATGACGCAATGTCGAACACATCGGCGTTGCGGGCGGCGTTGGCCGGGGTGAGCTCGACTTCCACCACCGCCCGGTCCCCTCGTGAGTGAAGGCTGATCACGGCCGACACCTGGCCCACACGGCGGGGCAGCGGATAGGCCAGCACCCCGACGAGCACGACGCCCGCCAGCGCCAAGGCGCCGATCGGCACTCGGTCCTTGCCGCGGGCCACCACCCGGGCCAGGCCCGCGCCCAGGACGGCGGCTGCGAGTGCCGCCAGGGGAGCCAGAAATGCCGTCTTGACAACCAATGATGTCGCCATCGAAGCGGTAGACCACCCCGAAAGGCGCACCCAGGCCAGTTCTCCGACCAGGCCGACGGTTCCGACGAGCGCGCCCGCCGCGAGCGCCAGTCGCAGGCGCCCCTTGTCGCTCACGGACCAGGCGGCGGTCTCGACGGCCAATGCTGAGGGCAGGTAGAGGGGGAAGCGCGGAACGGTGTGGTGCAGCGCCCCGCCGACTGCCAGCGCGACAAAGCCCCGTAGCCCGAGGTAAACCAGCGCCACCTTTACTGCCCCCCAACGACCGAGCGCGACCCGGGCGAGCACTAGTGCGAAGGCGGCGGCGGCCACCATGAGGAGGGGCCAATACAGCGGCTGGAACTGCGGGACACCGAAATCGAACTCGCCCTGGAATGTCGACAGGCCGACCAGCACCGTGCTGGCGCTCAATAGATAAATGCCTCGCCCGAGTCGGTTCGGGTGAGCAAAGGGCAACGCCTCGGCGCACATGAGGAGCACACCGATCGTCCCGAGGGACCCCCCAGCCACGAGCTGGAGGTGCGTCGGGCTCCACAGGGTGACGTCGATTCCATATGCCTCATGCCAGAGGTTGTCGAGTGGGAAGGCGGCGATGGCGCCGACGCCGAGGGCCCCGAGGAGGATGGCCGACCGCGGTACGCACCACGGCCCCACCCGCACCCCGACCGCGGCCTCGTCGAGGGTCGCGAACAGCACTGCCAGCCCGGCGCTGAACACCAGCCCTCCCAGTCCCACCAGGATCATCACATGGGGGGCGGTGAACAGTTGTGTGTCTCGCCCGTAGTCGATGTGCCACGCCACGTCCCAGTAAAAGCCGATCACCAGGACCAGCAGTGACCACAGGCCGGTCAGGACACCGGCCATCGACCAACCGGGGAAGCCCGTGGCTCGACGCAGGCTGCCCGAGATCTGGCCGAAAAAGAAGTTGGAAAAGGTGGGCTCGGTGGGGCCGAACACGAACAGCCCGAGAACGATCACTGCGTAGCAGGCGAGGGGGACGAGGAGCCACATCCATGCCGCAAATCCCCATTGGCCGCCGCTGGCCAGAACGATGCCGTTGACCATCTGCCCACCTCCGACGCCGCGGCGCCCTGGGATACTCAAGCGTATTCCGATACGGTACAGTATGTGATGTCCACTGACCAGTGGCGCCGACGGGAAGGGATTTCGTCATCACGAGTGGCCAACAACGGCTGACGAGACAGGAGAGCCGGGGGCGAACCCGGGCCCGCCTGCTCGAAGCGTCAGCAGCCGTATTCTCCGAACGGGGCTTCTACGGAGCGTCGGTGGAGGAGATCGCGGAGCGGGCCGGGTTCTCGAAGGGCGCCTTCTACTCGAACTTCGAGAGCAAGGACGACCTCTTCCTGGCCTTGCTCGACGACCGCATCGATGCCGACCTCCGAGCACTCGAGGTCCTCGCCGAAGACAGCTCAGTGCCCGCGTTCCTCGAGTTCGTTGCGACCCGAGCCAGTCGCCGGGGCGACTATGGCGAGCAGTGGGCCCTGCTGTCAGCCGAGTTCTGGCTCCACGCGGTGCGCAATCCCGAGTTGGCAAACAAACTGGCGGCGCGCCAGCAGGCCGGTCGCGCCGCCCTGGCCCGGGTGATCGAAGGGCTGTGCGCTCAAATGGGCCGAAAGGCACCGGAGCGGGCCGAGGACCTGGCCTCGGTCATTCTCGCCGTCGACGACGGCTTGGTGCTGCAGGAGGCCTTGAATCCCAACGCGGTCCCCGGCGACCTGAGATTGCGAGCGCTTCTGCTGTTTGTACAGGCCATCTCGGCCGGTCACGCAGACGCAGAATAACCGGGGGAACCTCGCCGAGTCCCCACTGGCACACACGAGTGGAAACGACCGGACGCTAGACCCCGGCGCTACGTCTCGGCGCTACGCCCCGGCGCGGCAAGTCCATCCGAAAGAATGAATAGTTCCCTTCCGGCTCACCGCCGGACACCCACAGCGTGCATCATGGGAACGAGGTCATTGGCGCACGGGAGGCGAGCGTATGTCTGATGTCGCGGGGTCGGGCCGCTCCTCTGCGGTGCGGCTCATTTTCGAATACGAAGGCTCAGAGGTCAATCTGGTATCGCAGCAGCCGGTCGATGTTGCCGTGACCGGGTTCGACATCGCCCGGGTCTCCCGGCCCGGCCACTACGTCGAGACGAGGAACGCGGCGGGCCTCCCGCTGAGCCGGGTCCCGCTACGGGAGTCGTTCGCGACGAGCACCGAGGTGTTCCCGGAAGATCACGCGGATCCCATCACCCGGGTCGACCTGGACGCTCCGAGGGGTGCGTTCACGGTGGTCGTGCCGGCCTCGGAGGGCGCTACCGATGTTGCGGTGGTCCGGCTGACGCCCCGCTCCCCTGACGCGTCGTTCATCGCGGCCGGGGCGACCAGCCCCGTCCCGGGCGACCACGAAGTGGTCGAACTTGCCAAGTTCGCGCTCAATTCCGGCGGGTCGGACGGGAGGTCAGGGTGACGACCGCGGATGGTTCAGTGCTGGGGAACACCCAGATCCATGGTTCTGCTCCCCGCAATCGTGCCTTCAACATTGTCATGCTGGCCGACGGCTTCACCGCCGGCCAACAGAACGACTTCAACAATGCCTGCGGAGCATTTGTCACCGCGTTCCTGGCCACGCCTCCATACGACGAGCTGAGCCCCGCCATAAACGTGTTCCGGGTAAACGTGACATCCACCGACTCCGGTGCCGACGACCCCGCGGCCACGGGCGGTACCGGTGCGACCGCCAGGACATACTTTGACGCCACTTTCGGTGCGAATGGAATCCGGCGGCTGCTCGTTTGTAACAATACGACCGCGCTCCAGGTGGCGGCGGCCCAGATCCCCGAGTTCACTGTCGTGCTGGTAGTGGTCAACTCGACGGTCTATGGCGGGAGCGGCGGCTCGATCGGCACCTACTCCCTCGCGACCGGAGCGACCGAGATCGCCATACACGAACTTGGGCACACTGCCTACGGGTTGGCAGACGAGTACCCCTACTACGCCGGGGGGAGTGAGACCGGACACGACCATCACCCCGCGGGCGAGCCCACCGAGCCCAACGTCACGACGAACAACGATCGGGCCACCCTGAAATGGGGTTGGGCTGTGGCGTCGGCAACGGTAGTGCCGACAATGTCGAATCCCGACTGCTCGACGGTCGACAACCGGGTGAGCCCGGTCCCCACCGGTACCGTAGGACTGTTCGAGGGAGCGCATTACTACCACTGCGGTGCGTACCGAGCGGAGTACGACTGCAAGATGCGGGCCCTGGGCGTGCCCTTTTGCCGCGTCTGTCGCCAGGTGATCTGGAACCGAATCGGTCCTCTGGCCACGCTGGTCGCGAGGGACCGCACACCGATCAATGTCATCGCCCGCTTCCCCGAACATCTCGATGTGTTCGGCGTCGCCAACGACGGGCGGACAATGAGCAACTGGTGGGACCAAAACACGGGGTGGGCGGGTTGGTTTCAGCTCATGGGTGGCATCGCCTCGGGAGGCGGCGGCGGGTCGCCGGTGACCGCCGTGGCCCGGTACGCGGGGCACATCGACCTATTTACGGTCGGAACAGACAACAGGGTGTACTCCGCTTGGTGGGACGCTTCGACCGGCTGGTCGGTATGGTTTCCCATTGGCGATCTGGTATGTCGGCCGGGGTCCACGGTCAATGTCGTCAGCCGCTACAGCGACCACCTGGACCTTTTCACCACCGCGTCGGACGGCAAGATCATGTCGACCTGGTGGGATGCCCGCAGCGGTTGGGCCTCGTGGTTTACCCTTCTGGGTGGCGTGGCGGCCGCGGGTGCCAGTGTCACAGCCGTGGCCCGCTACCCGTTTCACCTTGACGTGTTCACCGTGGGCACGGACAACCAGGTGTATTCGTGCTGGTGGGACGAGCGCGCCGGCTGGAACGGCTGGTTCGCGCTCCCAGGCATCGCGTGTCGCTCGGACTCGACGGTGACCGTCGTCTCCCGGTTCCCCGACCAACTCGACCTGTTCACGACTGCATCCGACGGCAAGATCATGTCGACGTGGTGGAACGCCCGAAGCGGCTGGGGCTCCTGGTTCCAGGTCTCGGGCGGCGTCGCCTCCGCTGGTTCACCGGTTACCGCCATCTCCCGCTACGACAATCACCTCGACTTGTTCGTGATCGGGACCGACAACCGCATCGACAGCACGTGGTGGCACGACACCTCGGGATGGGCGCCGTGGTTCAACGTGTCAGGCGGCGTGGGCAAACCCGGCGGTCAGGTCGCGGCCATTTCCCGCGTTACGGAGCACATTGACCTCTTCACTGTCGGCTCTGACGGCATCGTCTACAGCACGTGGTGGGACGGCGCCAGCGGCTGGGCGGGCTGGTTCCAGCTCGGGGTCACCTGAGTTCCCGTTTGGAGGCGGCGCGTGGGGATCTCGGGCCCCCGGCCCGTCTGTGGATGTGTGAGCCGAGGAACAGCTGAAATCGCGAGGCTCCTGAACCGTCTCGCCACGGCCGGTCGGCAACGCTGGCACGACGGACGCTTCTGGTGCTCGGACTGGTCGCAGGCCAGATATGAGGGCGATGGGCCGCGACCCGCTTGACATTGCGGGGCCGTTGCCCGATACTAAGGCAAGTGCCTAAGTATCAGGATCCGCTTGACCGGATGTTCCACGCTCTCGGCGACCGCAGCCGACGGGCGATGGTCGAGCGGTTGGTCCGCGGCCCCGCGTCGGTCACAGAGCTCGCCCGCCCCTTCGACATGTCGCTGCCGACGGTCGTGCAACACCTTGGTGTGCTCGAAACCGCGGGAATCGTCACCTCGACCAAGCTCGGCCGAGTTCGGACCTACCAACTGGCGGTCGACGCACTGATGCCGATGACCGAGTGGATCAGCCATCAACGGCTACCCGCGGAGCGGCGACTCGACCGACTTGGCACCTTCCTGACTCATCCCACCAATAAGGAGACAACGACATGAATGACATGATCGAGCGCAGCCAAACCCACGCGACCTTCATCATCGAACGGAGTTACCCGGTACCCCCCGACGCGGTATGGCACGCGCTCTCCGACAACGGCGCCCGGGACCAGTGGTTCGGTGGAGGTCCGGAGTTCGACGTTCGTGAGAAGACGCACGACTTCCGCGTCGGCGGCCAGGCCATCGAGGATGGTCAGTGGCACGGCGGACCCCGGTCGAGGTTTGTCTCCATCTACACCGATATCGTCGACCAGCAGCGGGTGGTCTTCACCTACGACATGTGGGTCGATGATCGACACCTCTCCACCTCCCTGACCACGATCGCGGTGGAACCCGACGACGGTGGGACTCGCCTGACCTACACCGAGCAGGCGGTCCACTTCGACGGGCTCGACAGCGTCGAGGGCAGGGAAGAGGGCACACGCGGCATTCTCGACAATCTCGGCTCCTATCTTGTTGGCATCCGCTGACCGATGCCTGATACCGATACCGAGCAATCGCCAGTAGCGCAGCCCCTATTACGGCCTGTTGTCCGCCCCGCCCCGCGGTGATCGTCTTCATGGTCGGCGGGCGGGCGTCAGTTTGACGTCCCGCCATCCCGCTCACGATTGGCCTCACTCTCACCTGTGGCTGTCGCGCCGGTGGCCGGCTTGCTCCGGTTTCCTCGCCTTGGTCGCGTCGACGACCCGCCTCCTGGCCGCCCCGGAGGCCACGTCGACGCAGCCGCCCTCTGACCGGGTCGCGTCCCCTTTTCCCACCCTGCTGTGATTTGCCCTGATTCAGGAGCCGGGCGCAGTCAACACCTGCCCGAACAGGCCGGCCAGGTTTCCGCTGGGCGCGTAGGCACTGAGGGACTGAACCGCGACGGAACGGGTGTCGTTGCCCACGTTGGCCTCGACGGTGAGAAATCCCGGGGCGGTGGCGGCGGGCGACAGCCGGGTGGCACCGTTCCAGCTGGTCCCGCCGGTCCCGCTCCACACCGCCTGCAGCCCGGCCCGATCGGTGCGCAGAAATACCAGGATCAGCTTGTCGTCGTATCCGGTCAGCGAGACCGATAGCCCGGTATCGTTGCCCTCCATGAGCGCCGGCCCCCACGACTGGCCGTTGTAGGCGACGGTGTAGATGCGCTGGTTATTGTGGTTCGGGTCGTCGCAGATGTACCCGATGTACAGGATCCCGTCGACCACAACGGTGGACGTGCTCGACGGTGAATCGGTTCCCGGCACATTTCCGAGCGCCGTCCAGGTGCCGGTGGCATCGTCGTACACCGACCACCCCAGGGCATTCCCGGATTCGTAAAAGACGTAGAGGTTTCCGGAGTAGTCGGCCAAGGCGACACCACCGTCGGCGCCGCCACCGGTGACCAAAGGCGTCGCCACCCAGGCCGTGCCGTCGTAACTGGACACGGTCACGGCGCCGCCGACTCCGACCGATGCCAACCACAGCGATTCGGTGCCGTCCTGGGCGGTACGGACGGCGACGCCGAGTTGTGATCCACCGTTTACGCCGGGCAGGCTGCTGGCTGAGGTCCACACCCCATCAGTGCTCAGAAACACGTGGACCTCAGTGTCGACGGTCGCGAAGGCGTACGTCGAGCCCTCGAAGTTGGCCGTGGCCGGCAAAGTGTCGGAGAAAAAGCCACCGAAAGTGTAGGCATTGGCCTCCCATTGCATGTTGGCGCCGGAGGGATTGGCGTCGAGCGTCATCAGTGCGCCGAATTGGGCGAAGGACAGCCGGGGCTGGCCCGTTGGGCTGGCCCCCACCGTCACTGGGGCGGTCGAACCCCATGACGACGCCTTCAACGACGCCCAATTCCCATTCCCGTTGTAAGTGGCGAGATATGGGTTCTTGTTTGTCCCCCAATACCCCATCTGGACCGAGCCGGCAACATAGGCCAGGCTCACGCCGCCCTCGGTGGCCCAGCCCCCGATGGCCTTCGGGGCGCTCCACCCGCTGGAGCCAAGGAAGCCGAAGTAAATGCTGTTACCGTGCTGGAAGGCCAGGTACAGGGATGCCCCATCGGTGGTGACTGCTGGGCAGACGCCAGCGGCACCGTTGGGAATGGCAGTGGCCGCGGACCAGCCGGTCCCGGGATTCGACCGGAGCTGCACGCCGACCGAGTTGGCATACACCAGATACTGGGTGGCGCCGACCTGGCACAACGCGACCCCGCCGGCGGGCAGGGCGTCGGTGACGCCGGCCACATTGGTCTGCGGCGTCCATGCTGAGCCACCGTTCGAGGTGAAGGTGGTGATCGAGCCGTCGCTCGCGACCGCCGCCGCCGTGACCACGCCGTCAATCACAGCGATGGCGGGCGGGCCGGCGACGCTCGGCGCCAGCTCGGTCACGCTCCACGGAAAGATGGACCCCGCCGAAAGGGACAAGGCGCACAGCGCGCCGGGCTGGGTGCTGGATTGGGCGCCGGTTTGGGCGCCGGCCTGGGAGGCCACGAATACCGCCCAATACATCCCGTTCGCGAGACACACGGCTGGCTGCGTCGTGGTCCGGAAGCCGACGCCCTGCGGGGGACCCCACGACGGCGTAAATGTCGACGCTCCCGGCTGGTCGATCGAAACGATGCCCATATCGGGGAGTACATTGCCGCTGGCGGCGACGAACCAAGTCGTCCATGAGTCGAAGATCTGCTCGGTGCAGATGTTCCACAACTCGGCGCCGCGGGCGTGCCATTGGCCCAGCGAGATCATGTTGCCCCCGCTCTCGACCTGGTCGGGAAACTGGTCGAAGATTTGCTGCCAGGTGATATCGGTCCCACCATTTTCCAGGATCTGTTGGATCGACAATTGCGACTGCTGGCTGGCGGCGCTCGCCAGGCCGGCTCCTGTGCCGCCTCGCAGCAGCGTGTCGTCGCCCCAAATGACGAAGTCGCTCGCGGTCCCCGACGACGCCGTCACGCTTCGACCGTTGAGCAGGTCGTGCAGCTGGGCGGTGACGGATTGGGACACCGTGTTGTCGAGCAGGCTGAGATAGTTCTGATAGGTCACCTGGAGCGCGCTCGGGTCCGGGGCCTGCAGACCGGTGTTGGCGATCCGCTGGTTGATGGTGAGTTGCTCTTCGGTGGTCTGGGGGTCGTTGGACAGCCCGGAATAGGCCGAGGAATAGAGTTTCCCGCCCGACAACCCTGGCTGGTTCCCCTGGGTCATGACCGACACGGCATCCCAGTCGTAGACGGGAAGAAAGGTCTGCCCGGCCGCCCATTCGACGAACCATTGCATGATCATGGTCTTGTCGATGAGGTGGCCGGCGGCGAAGGCGTCCTGGAGAAAGTGGTCGGCGTAGCCGTGAGCCAACCACGCCTGCCGCACCAGCTCCGGGGTCATGCCGCCGTGGTACGCCGCTTGGGCCGCGGCTACCGCCACGGCATAGGAGGCCTGCCACCGCCACCAGGTGTACGGGGCGAAATGGCAGGCATTGCGGGCCAGGCATCCCTCGTAGTGGTCCCGGCCGCCGACGCCCAAGCCCTTGGTCAATAGGTCGAACGACGCGGTCTCGAGGATCGAGGTCACGGCGCCCGGGCAGAACGAGGTGATGGTGCTGGCGAAGTGAGGAATGGGTTCGGGGTTCGACATCATCTCGTTAAGCTGCATGAATCCCCGCACCCGGATCATCTCCAGGATGGGAAGCAGGATGGTCGACGATGTCGAGTCGATTTCGGCCGGGGTGGTCAGGTAGTCGGCCATGGTGTTCAGCTCGCCGTAGGTCACGACCAGGCCACTGCCGTTCAAGGTGACCGTGCGGACCGGGAAACCGGCCAGTTGATTCACCTGCGCCGGGTTGACGCTGGTGGGGTTCTCGGCCAGGTAGGAAAGCAGGTTGCAGGCATTGGCCAGGGCGGCGTCGCGTGCGGTGGGGTTGCTGGCGTCAGCCATCATGGCCACGAGGGAGCTGGTGGGCGTGTCGCCCAGCAGGCGATGTTCGTAGGAGTCGTGGCCCTGCATCCTGATCCCGACCGGCCGCCGAGCGGAGCCGGCCCGCGGCGCCAATCGGCCCAGGGCGAAGTCCCGGCCCAGCGCCAAGGCTTCTCGTTCCAGGCTGGCGGGCCGATCGTCGCGGCGGTTCCAACGGAGTGTTGTCGTCTGCTGGAGTGCGTGCGCCACTTCGTGGGCCAGGGTGGCGCGGTCGCGCAGGGCGCGGCGCGGGCCGGCGGGTTGCGGCAGATATACGTCGCGGCCGATCGCAGCGGCGGGCGAGGGGACGGGGCGACGGGCGTCGGCCCATGGCGAGGGTGCGGGGCGGTGGTGGACCCGCAGTGCGGACAGATCGCGGTCGAAGAAGACTTCAAGCTCGGAGCGCGGAACCGTCATCGAGGACATAGGACACCCTCCCGTGGCTGATGGCGACGGCCCGAGTGGGGGAACGACCGACCGGCGCCCGACTACGTCGACGCCGTTGTACCACAGCGCTTTGCCGGGATTCTGTCGGGTCGTGGGGGTTTGTCAGGCCGCCTTCGGCCGCGGCACTCCTCCGAGCCCTCTCGTCCGCGGGTGGACGAGGTGAACAGCGGCTGATGGGCGATCATGGATGGCAGGACCCGGCCAGGATCGGGAACCGCTGGCCTCAATCGGTCCAGTGGCGATCAATCAGTACGCAAACGCGGGGAAGGCTACGGACCAGGAGGCGCCAACGATCATGGAGTACCTCGTGACCATGACTACACACGTCCCGGAGGGAACTTCGGCCGAGAGTATCGAAGGCATTCGCACCCGCGAGGCCGCACGCGCTCGCGAACTTGCGGCCCAAGGTCATCTGCTTCGCCTCTGGCGTCCTCCGCTGCAACCGGGGGAGTGGCGCACCCTTGGGCTGTTCGCCGCCGATGACGGGGCTCAGCTTGAGGAGGTTCTCGCCTCGATGCCCCTGCGGGTATGGCGAACCGATGAGGTGACGCCACTGTCGCCGCACCCGAACGACCCTGCATTGCCGCCACACCCGTAGACCTCCGAGCGCTGCTCGCCCCAGTCAGCGTGGCGTCGATCACGTGCCCACGCACGACATTCTCGCCCAGGGCCGAGCCGCGACGCGGGAATCGATTGGCAGTTTGGCGGACTTTGGCAGCTTTGCTGTCCCCCGTCCGGGAAAGCTGACAAAGCCGGGAGAACTGCCAATCGATGCGCGTGCCAGTGTCGTTTGCCGGCCGGCCGCCTGTCCGCCGAGCAGGCGCTGCTGGCTGGGCAGGGTGTCCGAGTGCCCAATGAGCGTGGACGGGTGGCAAGGCCGGGTGGACGGGGTCGCCATACCGGCCGCGTCGACGTGCGCAGCGGGCCATACTGGGCTGGAGGAGACGTGAGAACGCTCCAGGAATATTTCGAGAACGAGGTCGACATTCCGGCAATAGCTGTCCCCAGTGAGGCGGACTGAGGCAAGGACACCGGGCTCCGACCGGGGGGGTTGTCCGAGTTGGCCGCGGTGAGGGTGCGGGAAGGTGGATGAGCCCATGATCGACGAGTCCTGGTTCGATGATTCGCCCAGCGTGGGGGAGTTGAACGACGGAGACTTGGCGGCGTACCTCGAATCGGTCTCGGATCCGGAATGGCAAGAACCCTCGCCGGATGTGGTCGAGGAACGGTGGAGTGTCAGGCTGCCCGTGATTTCGGGAACCCGGCCGTTCAAGCACACCGGGACCATGGTCGGCTATATCGGGGAGGACGAGGGCGAGGGTCACCGGATCATCGACCCGAGGGAGCTCGCACCCCAGCGCACCCTGATCGGCAGCAAGGTCGCGATACGGCTGACCGAGGCCCTCGTGGTCCGTTACCCAGGGCGCGGGGTGCATGAAATACTCCTCCACTTCGGGGTCGGGCGGGGCAGCGATCGGACCCCCAAACACAACTTCAGCGCCACGATCCGAGCCGCGGACAACAATCTGATGCCCCTCGGGGGACAGGTGCTCTTCTCGGGGATCGAGGTGGCTGAGGATGGTCTGAGTGTCGCGATGTCGACGATCAACGTGCACAGCGACGGCGATACCCAACTGCTTCAGGTACTGCAGAGCGGTGTATTCCAAAAGGGTCTGGACCTTGCTGGGTCGACCGGTCCAGTTGTCGGGCTGCTGTCGACAACGCTCGATTTGCTGGCCAAGCACATCGCGGGCCGGAGCGAGAACATGAGAGTGCAGAACGGTCTCCTGGGGCTCGACCTTGACCGGACTCTTGTCGATACCGCGAAGCTGAGAACAGGCACCTACGTCATGGCGCAGGCTCCGGCACGTGTCGACGACCGCCCGTGGAGTTGGGGGTACTACATCTACGACCGCGCCAGGAATGCCATTGTCCATGAAGCCGACCGGGACAGGCTGATCGAGTTCAACTACGTCGCGGTGGGGATTCAGAAACTCCGCAGTTGAGAATGACATGGGACTGCAGGAGATATTCGAGCGCTATCAGCCAGCCCGGCAGCGGTATTTCAGTGGGGGTACGCCGGCCGATCTAAAGGAATGCATCTCGATACTCGAGGAAGCATTGGCCGACGCCACTCACCCACCAGAAGTGGAGACGGAGTTGGCACTGCAGCTGACGAATCGGGTGCGAACACCCGGAGCGTCCCCGGACGTTTTCACCGACACCCACCGAGCCGACACATTGATGCAGGCGGCTGCAAGGACGGCGCCAGTACCGGCGCGGGCGTTGTTACAGCTTGGTATCGCCTACCGGGTTGCCTACCTCGAAGGTGGGTCACGGGCGGACGCGGACCGGGCTCTGCAACTGTTCCAGATCGCGGCCACGGGCGGAGAACGGCCGGATCCCGACGCCTACCAGCAGATGATCGAATTGTCCGACGAGGTGTGGTCCCGCACCGAGGATGCGGTCGCCCTCGGCAACCTGATCGACGCCTTCGGGGCCTCTTTGGCCGCCCTCCCTGAACTGACTGCTGACCAGCAGGCGTGGCAACTCAACATGCGGGCCGACCGGCTGAGGGATCGTTACGACCTGTTGAAGCTGCCCGAGGACGCGGCTGCCGCGCTCGCCGATCGCCGCCGGGCTTTAGCCGTGGCCGGTCCGAGCTCCAACCGGGCCAGCCTGGCCTACCGCCTCGCTCGCGCCTTGGAGGGCGAGGCGGATAGGACCCGGCGGGTCGAACCCCTGGACGAGTCGCGTGCGATGCTCACGGTGGAGCTGGCCAAACGTCCGGCCGAGGGGATCGCGGCGCTGCTGAGCCGCCGGGGAGTGGCCGCCAAGCGGGCATACGACTTCTCGGGAAACGTCGACCTCCTCGACGCCGCGGTGGATGATCAGACCGCGGCGATCGAGGCCGGCCCGACGAATGAGGCCGCACGGGCGGTCTACGAGGCCAGGTTGTCCAACGCGCTCTGCGATCGGTATACGGCAGGCAGCGACCGCGCCGATCTTGACAACGCGATCCGCTACGCGAACGCGGCGATCGAATCGCTGCACGGCGCATCGGCCGAGCGCCCGGGCATGGAGTACACCGCGCTCGGCCGGTCGATGGCCCTGCGCTACGAGCAGCGGCACGATGGCGCCGATCTCGATGCGGCGCTGCTGGCGTTTCGCCAAGCGATCGAGCAGGCCCGCAGTGAGCTGCCGCCGTGGCTGGAGCTCAATAACCTGGCGGATTCGCTCATCCGGCATGAGTTTCAGCGGACGGGCGATGTCAGGGTGCTCGGCGAGGCTCTCGACCTTCTGGTCGAGGCGGCCGGGTTCGAGCCAGACCCGGCAGACCTGGCCAGGGTCCTCAATAACTGGGGGTTGGGTCTGCTGACCCGGTTCCGGGCGACCGGTCAACGCGACGATCTACTCGAAGCCGTCGCCCGAGTGACGAGGGCAGTCGATCTCAGCCCCTACGGGGACACGGGTCGGCCCAAGCGGCTGGCCAACCTGGCGTCGGGCCTACTGGCACTCGGCGCAATCGACGGGGACGTCGAGGCGCTCGACAAGGCGGTCCAGGCGAACCGCGAGGTCATCGCCGCGGTCGCGCCGTGGTCGTATGACGGGAGCAACTATCGCGTCAATCTGGCGGCCGCCCTGTCGGAGCGATATCGCCTGACCGGGCGACGCGCCGACTTGGCCGAAGCGGAGGAGATCTGCGCTCGGATCAGCCCGCCGGCCACCGTCAGCTGGCGGGTCCCGATCCTCTCCAACTCGGCAGTGACCTTGTTGGAGGTGGCTGACGCGACTGCGTCCCCGAGCCTGCTGGCCGAGGCGGTCAGACGCCTGACCGAGGCCTTGGAACTAACCGAGGGAGACGACCCGCTACGGCAAGCCATCGTCTTCAACCTTTCCGCCGCTTTGCAGACCCAGGGCATCACGTTGAGGCGTTCTGATCTCATCGAAGCCGCGCTCGGCTCGCTCGGCCGCCTCCTCGGCGATCTACCCGAGTCCCATCCGATACGGCCGCAAGTCGAGAGCGCGCTGGCAGCGGGGCGTTTAGTGCGCGGACTGGTGATCAAATCTCCAGGTGACCTGTCCGCGGCCGCGGACCTGGGGGAGAAGGCGTTGACGGCCCAGGATGCTCACAGCGAGGGCTGGTGCGCTTCCGCTCTGCTGCTGGCATCGGCGTACCTGGCGGTCGATGTCCCAGGATGGATCGGCTCGCAGGCACGGGCCGAGAGTCTTCTACGGCAGGTCATACTCTCGTCGCCCAGCCCGGCCCAACAGATCGCGGCGGCGGCGCAGCTCGGAGGCGCCCTGGACGAACGGTCAGATCAGGCGGGCGCAGCGGAGGCCTACTTGGCGGGGGTGCGGGCGACCGAATCTCTCTTCGATCGGCAGGCGACTCGAAGCCATCAAGTGCAGGCCCTGCGGAGCGGATTGGGACTGGCCACTCACGCAGCAGTCGCTCTTGCCTCGCTGGGGCGGGTGACGGAGGCGGTGGCAGTTCTCGAGGCTGGGCGCACCGTCCTGGCGGGCACCGCCCTGCGTTCGACGAGGAGGCAGCTGGACGCCCTCGTCGCCGCTGGCCATGGCGACCTGGCGGACGAATACCTCGCTGCTGCTGCTGCAGCTGCCGCCGCTTCTGCTGCTGCGACGGCCACTCCGAGCATGGGCGCCGATCCCGAGGCACGCGGATCGGCTGCCGTCAAGGCGCCAAGTGGCGGGCAACTGCGAACTGGCCGCCAGCGGCTCGACCAGGCGATCGACCGCATTGCACTGCAGCCCGGGTTCGAATCCTTCCCGCGGCCTGGCCCCCTCTCCCAAGACGACTTGGACGGCGTCTTGGCGACCTGTGTCTACCTCGTGCCGGGACAGAGCGGAGGGGTGGCCATCCGGATCGGTGGGGGAGCGCGGTCGGCGCTGACCCCGTCACTGGCGCCGGACTGGCGGCCGCTACCGGGCTTGGCCGAGGCTGCGCTCGCCGAACGGGCTGATGCATGGGATGCGCTGGTTTCCAGCGCGGCTAGCCGGGCGGCTCCCAGCTGGCCGGTGGAGGTCGCCTCGATGGGTCGCTGGCTCTGGGATCGTTGCATGGCGACGGTGGTGGACCTGGTCGGGGACTCCCCCGAGGTGGTGCTCATCCCGTGCGGGAGGCTGGTGGACCTCCCCCTTCACGCAGCCCGCCATCCGGGCCTCCGCGCAGACTCGGGCCAGAGCGCCGCAGCTGGCGAGGGCGATCCCACCTATGTGGTCTCACGATTCACCGTGCGGTACGCACCCAGTCTTCGCAGCCTGATTGAATCGACCGCCGCAGCGGACCGGCGAGCCGATCGCATGCTCGCGGTCGCCGATGAGACACTCCGTCACACGGTGGGCGAAGCCGAGGCCGCGATCGCGACATTCGAGACATCCCCACCCGCGCCTCGCTTGAAGCGCCAGTCGACCCACGCCGAGATCGTGGCGGGGCTGAGCGCGAACCACGTGGTGCATTTCGCATGCCACGCGTACTTCGACCGCCATGAGGCCTTGGCCAGCCACGTGGACGCCTGCCGGGACGCGCCGATCACCTTGGCAGAGATGCTCGACCTCGACCTGTCGCGGGTGCGCCTGGTGGTGCTGTCGGCCTGCGAGTCGGCACTCAGCGACAAGTCCCTGCCTGACGAAGTGGTCAACTTGGCCTCGGCGCTCACCCAGTCCGGCGTCGCCGGGGTCATCGGGTCACTCTGGCCGGTCGCCGACGAGACGACGGCGATCCTGGTCGAACGCTTCTACGAGTTGTGGCGCGGAGTCGGGCTGGTCCCCGCGGCGGCCCTGTGCCGGGCTCAGGCCGAGATGGCATCGCCGAGTACCGGTGGAGTCGAGGCCACGTCCCTGGACCCGACCCGCCCGCAAGCATGGGCGCCCTTTGTGTTCTACGGCGCCTGAGCTGCTCTCGGCCGAGAGAGCAGAACGGGGGCGTCGACCACTCCGGATTCGACTGGCACTTCCCCGATCCTGTCGTTTCTCTGGCCGCCGATAGCGAGCAGCCGACGCGGGTCGGCGGAAACCTTGGTGCGACCGCCGGGACACATTGTCACACGACTCGCGCGTCGCTCGCTCCGGGGGCTCTCGCCAGTCGACCAGGACGGCGTGATCAGTGGAACTGACTGGCGATAGGGGCACCGAGGGCCTGGTCCGACCGAGGCGATCCTTGCCGTCGACCTGGACACCGGGTAGACGCGCCGCCGGTGCCCGGCTCGAGACTGCGGTCGCCGGACCCGGCGTTCCGGGGCCACGGCGCTCCGCGTCTAGGAGCTCGGACAGCGGAGATAGGGTCCAGGCGTGGTCGAAGAGGAATGTCCGCACGGGCTCGACCCGGCATGGTGCACCTTCTGCCGGAGGCGGGCTGCCGGTGAGCTGCCAGGCGGCGTTCGCAGGCCGCGCGCGACGCCACCTCCGAAGAGCCGGGTGGCGGCGACAAGGTCGGCGGTGGCTTCGAAGCGGACCCCCGCCCGCCCCGCCGAAAGCGTCCCGAGTGGGCCAATCGAGGCGCTCGCGAAAACGCGCAAGGTGGTGTTCCACGCTGCGCCGTACGGCGCCTGGCCATCGATCGCCGAACTAGGACTGCTGACCGCCAAGGAGCTGCTCGGTGACGATGCCCGGCTACGAGCCATCCGATCGGACCGCATCGAGCTCGAGCTCGATGCAGGCCACCCGATATCGATTCGGGACCAGCGGCACATGGCCCGGGCCAACATCGAGGCCCACCTCGACGGCGTCGACCTTGCCGGTTGGCTCAGCATCCTGAACGCGCGGCTGTTCTTCTTCGCCAGGCAGAAGGAGCTGACGTCCTTCCTCGGTCGCTACCAGGCAACCGAGGGGCTCGACGTGGTGGTGTTCGACACCGCCCGGCTGCTGGCCGCCACGCCCGGCCGCGTCGAGGTCGCGACCGTGCCCTCGACGGCCCCCGTAGCCTGGGATCGCTGCCCGTGCCGCAGCCGCGCCACGTTCGAGCCGCTCGCCCAGTTCTCCGGCGATGTCAGCGACATCCAGGAGATCACCGTGGTCGGCGGCGTCGCCGACGTCGTCCCGCTGGTCGGGCGGGTGGTCCGCTACCACCCCGACCGGACCACCGAGGTACTCGTCGCCTGACGGTGCACGGTCGCAAGACCGAGCGAAGACCAATGGGTCGGATGAGGCGGTGATCCGCAGTTCGAAACTGTGGTCCGCGCGCGGACCTTCGGAACGTTACGGTGGCATCAGGTCGGTCGGAGAGGGATGATGGGTATGGCCGCACAGCGGCGGAAGCGTGGTGGGCGGGTCACACCGAAGGGTGGCGCAGGCGGGCGCACCGGCTCGGGGTTGTCGGATGTGCCCGAATGGATGGGATTGGAGGACGTCTTCGCCAAGCTCGTCACCGGGGCGGGCGTTGATCTTGGCCAAGCAGCGGACCCGCTGGCGGCCGAGGTATGGGCCTCCCAGATGTGGTCCGTCTGGGGGGAGCTCTCGGAAGGCCAGATGGACCCGATCGAACTGTTCGCCGGAGGCCTGATCGCGTATTGCGCGGGGCACCCGACGTCGGACTCCCTGACGGTTCTTCGGGCATTGGCGGCTGTGGCTTCCGAGCCGTACGGGTCAAAGGCGCGTCGAGCTGTCCACCGCGTGGCATCGAACGACGTTGCCGAGCCTGCGTGGGCCGAGATGATCGGCACCTCGGTGGGGGCCTCGGCGTGGCTGTCCTTCGATCCGGCGCACGACGATGGCGTAATGGTGATGGTTGGCTTCGAGGGTGCCTCTGGGGCGCATACCCTCGGCGTCTTCGTCGATCACAACCTTGGAGGCATCGCCAAAGACAGTCTGGCACTGCCGGTGTCCGTCGATGAGGTACTGGCCCGGCTGCGGGAAGGCGAGGGCAGCGAATCGATGGAGTACCGCGAGATATCGGTGGCACAGGCTGCGGCACGGTGGCGCGACGCTTTCAAGATGACCGACAAGACCTTGGATCCGCCGGTCACCGAGGACCTGCGTCATCTCCGGGCATTGTTGATGGCACGCCTGTCGAGAATGCCCGCGGGCGCCAAGCTGCCAGTCGAAGAGACGATGTCAGCGGACGAACGGGAGAGGCTTCTCGGCGAGTTTTTCGACACCGATGATGCGGCTGTCCTCTTCGGTCCCGAAGGTGATAAGCGAGACGACGTCGAACAGTTGGCGTTCCAGGCGATGACGTTCTCATTGGACCATGTGCGCGGCACGCCCCTTCGGTTCAGCCCAGTCATGGTCGAGATCTTCTCATTGGACTGGGCGCCTCGAAAGGTCGTTGCCTCCGAGGACGTATTCACGCTCATGCCCGATGTTCTCGCGGCATGGATCCGTTTCGTCGGGCGACGCAGGGGCATTCCAGAAATGGCGGTGGGGGAGTCGATTGCAGCCGTCTATGACTACGCCCCGGAAATGATGGAGTTGTGCCGCAACCCGGCCAACTGGGGTCCCGCCAAGACGATCGTCTATGGCGCGCAAGAGCGCGGCATCGACATCACCGACCGTGCCGCCCTCAATGCTTTCATCGCCGACGTCAACCGCCGGGGCGGAATCGACGTCCTCGCCGATTCGCTCGCCTCCCGGCGCTAGGCGGCACGAGGGCTCGCATCGAAGGGCTCCACGACCCCGCAACCATTGGTTCGGTGAATATCTGGTACGCAGAAATTCGTCCGACGCGACGTAGGCATCGACGACTTGATGAAAGAGCAGAAAGATCCGCGGTCGCCTGGAACTCCCTGAGCGGACGTATCTCCCAAACGAGGCCTGGTTACCGCTTAGCGCCTCAGAACTTAAAGTTTCCCGGCGTTCTCGGTTTCTGGGGCGTACTGTTCTGGGAGTAACCCGCCAAAGCGGGTACCGGCGGAGGGGCAAACATGACATTTCGACTGCGGATTCTTACTGGCGTCGCAATTGTCGTGTTGGGAGCTGGTTGTGGATCGCCCTCGACGTCCGCGCCGACAATCCCGCGAGACACCGCCTCGGCGGCGTCCACCACGACCACCGTCGCGTCCGTTTCGACGACGGCGGCCCAGCCGGTCGTTACGGTCGCCGCAACCGCGGAATCGACTGCTCCCCCCACCACGTCGTCTCCAGTAACGCACCCCGTGGTGACGTCATCCGCGGTCACGCATCCCTTGGTTACTTCGCCTCCGGTCACGCACCCCTTGGTGACTTCGCCTCCGGCAACCACGACTTCGTGCCACCCGTTGACAAATGGTGGCAAGTGCTATTCGCCAGGCGAGTATTGCCGGACGTCGGATCACGGCGTCAGCGGCGTGGCTGGAAACGGAACAAGCATCACGTGCAAGGACAACAACGGCTGGCGATGGGAGCCATCGTAGAGTCGTTTTGTGCGGCTGGGTGTGCCCATCTGGCTTGGTCCAGGGGAGCGGATTTCGACGGCCACTACCGCGGCGCCGTGGCTGGGTACCCGGCGCGCCGTTATAGAGCGCGAAGGAGGTGCCGATATCTTGAGTCCCCAGGACGAAGTCCAAGTAGGAGAAGGCCTCCTCCGTCGAGTACATGTCCAGTGAGGGGCTCATGCGCCGCCGGCCGGGGGAAAAGCCGCTGAGAAGAAGGGGTGGGTGGCCGACAGCCGGTTACGTCGGTGACACGACTCCAGGTAGCGTGTGTACGACAAAGTGAAAAGTCCTGGCGGGGTACATCGAAGACACGCCTGGGAGGACTAGAGATAAGTGCCGAAGTAGGACGGGCAGGGACGGAACCATCCACGCGAACAACGGGCCATCAGCGATCGCGTAACACGATCGCTACCCAACCATCTGGGGTGTCCCCGACCCCCGGTCGGGGACCCTCGGATCCCGACATTTATACAAGCTTCTCGACAGACCGGCTATGGTCTGCCCCAGAGGCCAGGACAAATGCTCCTGGTTGAAAAGGAGTGTTTCATGAGCGACACGGAACCCGAAAAGCCCTCGGGATCGTTCGCAGATTATATGGAGCGGGACCCGCATAAAACGAAGTCAGCATTACCAAACATGCCGCAGTTAGCGTCTGATTCAGGCGACCACGGCGGGGCACCTAAGAGGTTGGAGCTTTTCGCAGACGGAGTATCGATCGGGTGGCTTGGCCAAGACACAGACGATTGGTGTGTCATAGCCACTGAGGACTCGGCGGTTTCCCTCGTCCCCTATGTTTATGGCGAGAGTATCTACTATTTGAGGGAGGCAGGTCCATATGCCCAACTAGAAGTTAGCGCAACGTATGAAAATGTTGGATTTTACAACGGTGACATACCTGTAGCATGGGGATACGACGCCTCCACCGGAATCCTGACCTCATTTTATACTAGTGCGCGATTGTCGTACTGGTCGATAGACGACGGATACATCTACGCGAACGGCAGAAGCGGCTATAAGCCCTTGACAGCATTTTTCAGGTAATCCATGCCTCACGCATCAACGGCGACTGTTCGAAGGTTTCGGTCAGATTTCTACGCGTTTGCCGAGGTTGAAGTGCCGGTGGGTGGCACGGAACACTGGCAGGCGCCGCCGTGCCACCGAAAAGTCCAGACGGTCCCGGAGGGGCCTGTCCCGGGGGTTGTCAGTATCGAAGCTCTTCGCCACACGACGCTGATCGCTGGTTTAAGGCCGTCACATCTTTCGGCCCGATCCAGCCGAATGTTCGGCAAGACGTTCCCGTCCTACGTGCGCCGCAATGAGATCTATCGGTTGCCCGTACCCAGGAGAAGCGGTCATGAGCAGCGAGGACCGCGCTACGGCGTCTCGTTCAGGCCGACGCGCTCCTTCCACGCTCCGTGGTCCTCATCGCCCCAACGTGGCGCAGCGCTCGAGCGGCGTCATTCCGTCCGCAGGTCGAGGTCGCCGGAGAAGACACAAAGGTGCTCGTCGAACAAGTCGGCGCGGTCGACGTCAGAAGACTCGGGGATCTTGTGGGACATCTCACCCCGGAAGAAGCGTGGGGAGTGGACGAAGCCCTGAAACTCGTGCTCGACCTACGCTGACAGTCCAACCCCGCTGCATCGGAACAGGTTCTTGAAGAGATTACTGCGCGCTGAAGTCGTTCCGTTCCAAGGCGCCGCTTGCACGGTGTCCTACCGTCGACTACCTCAGTAGAACTCGCTAGTCTTCCGGACTCGCAGTCACAGCCTGTATCCACGCCAGAACGTCTTTGGATTGATCTCCAGCGCGCAAGACCAATGTTCCTCCATCAGACCTAATCTCTATCTCCGGATGGCGCTTTCCAGACACCTCGACATCGGTAATCTCCGTGTAGAAGGCCTGACCTCTGTTACCGGTCCCATCTCGAATGACTAATCGAGCATCCGTCATTGTGCACTGGCACGGCCCGATTTTGATAAACCCCGGAAATATGACCGCCGACTCAAGCTCGAACTAGTGCAATGTCAACCCGCCCGGGTCGACCTCCTCTATCGTTCGAGATTTCGGTCGCGCCGTATAGGGCATGGTCGACTCTAACTCCGCCGAGCTGGAACTTGCCTGATCAGATAGCGTCACGTCACGCTCAAAGAAGAGCAGACCTCCCGGAGCGGGCGACCATATGAGCAACGTGATG
>JAUTXM010000020.1 GCA_030838025.1 Acidimicrobiaceae bacterium | reverse complement strand
TGGGTAGGGAGGCGTCGAGTCCGAAGAGGGCGAACCATGCGCTCGTCCTGCCCGAACAAGGCGTCTCAGTTGAGCCTTGCGTCGCCAGGGTCCAGAGCAACGATTCCCCGGGGGCCGCCCAAGGTCTTGGGGCCGCCTCGACACGGAACGGGGATGCTTGACGTGTCGAGAAACCCTACACCCGTGCCACCACGCCCGAACCGTGGGGCGAACCGCCAGGCGGCGTTACGTCAAGTCGGCCGCCGATCCGCAGCCCCAACGGAGGGGTCGGGGCTGGGATCAGGCGAACAATGCGCCTGCGCCGAGG
Organism: Acidimicrobiaceae bacterium; assembly: GCA_030838025.1. Classification (GTDB taxonomy): domain Bacteria; phylum Actinomycetota; class Acidimicrobiia; order Acidimicrobiales; family Palsa-688; genus JALYXV01. The sequence continues at coordinate 6,120 of JAUTXM010000020.1, read as the reverse complement.
GGCGCGCCGGCGTTCATCGGGTTCGGTGATGGCGGCCCGCGAGCCACGATCGGCGGAACCTTCGTCGCTCATCCTCGGAGGTGCCGCCCCAGATGCCACACTCCTGGTTGGTCTCAAGGGCGAATTGCAGGCAGGCGGCTCGGACCGCGCAACCCCCGCACACCGCCTTGGCGTCGCGGATGGTCTCAACCGCCGTACCGGTGGTGCCCACCGGGAAAAACAACTCCGGGTTCGTGAGCCGGCAACTGGCGTGGGCGCGCCAAGAGATATCGGCCCCGTCGACCGGTCGAGCGCCGGAGTTCTCGCCGCTTCTCAAAACCTGCCCCCTCAACGTCGTGAATCACGGACGTTGCCGGGGTCCTCGGTCCGGGGCAGGTAAAGGCAGCCACGCCCCCACCAGGACAACCGCCCAAACGGGCACTTATCCCACGGCGCCGACCGTACTCCCAACCATCGCCGCCGTCAACGGGCATCCCGGCGACGTCTCCCCACCGCCCCTCGGTGGCCCACACCTCTATACGCCACGGCCCAAGCCCGACGCAGGAAGTGAGCAACCCGATGGGACGGCCCGACCGGGGCCCGGCCGGCGGTGGGGGATGGTGGGTGGAGGATCGGGCGGCTCACCTCCGACCGCGTTGGGTTGTAGCGCCGGCGGGACGATCGTCACCAGCGTTGTAGGTCCTTCGACTCTGTCGTGATTGGCCTTTGGCGGGGTTGAATGAGGCCATGGATATGAGGCCGATCGCAAATACCGGCACTAGGGCCTCCTTCGGACGACCGCAAGATCGTCAACGCGGTGATTTGGGCTATGACGATGATCGGCATTGCGATGGCCGTGAAAAGTCCCCGGACAACCTCGCCAAACTGTTTATCGCGTTGGGCTTCGGTTCGACAACGTACATTCGTGCGGTCTTGACAGCGGCCGGACGTACTGGCGCCAACCTGACCTCGAGCTCGGTATCACATCTGAGTCGCTAAGAGCCGGATCTTTGTTCATCCGAGCCGGCAGCCGGCACCGATCGGGCGACATTGGACTGAAGCGTGCAGTTCTAGCCGTTCGGCCCTCGCCGTTGAACCGAGGACCACAGTCAAAACCGGCGCGGTTCATCGCCGCGCCAGAAGGGAGGTAGTCGATATGGCACGATCCGTGAAGCCAGCCTGCAGAAGAGTTTTCGAGCAAATTGGGTATGTCGCGCAGGATCTCCCGGTGTTCCTGACTGCGCCCCTCTACCGGAGTTGGCATCTGCATTGGGGTGCCACCGCGCGAGAGATCACAGCATCGCTGCCTGGAGACCTGCGTCAGCCCGGCGCCCAGTTCCGGGCGACGCGAGCCATCACGATCGACGCGCCACCAGAAGCCGTGTGGCCATGGCTGGTACAGGTCGGCTGTCTTCGAGGCGGCTTCTACAGCAACGACCTGCTCGACAACCTGGGCCGCCCGAGCGCCACAACGATTGTGCCAGACCTCCAGCATCTGCGGATCGGGCAGTGGGTACCGATGTCCCCGTCAGGTACCCCGTCAGAGCGCACCGCGTTGAAGGTTCACTCGTTCGAGGTCAACAACTGGCTCCTGTGGACCAAGCCCGACAGCACCTGGGTATGGCAGCTCTCTCCGACTGACGCCGGCGGGACGCGTCTCGTGACCCGCATCCACGCCGTCTACGACTGGAAACACCCGCTGCTGGCGGTGTTCGGCGCCATACTCATGGAGTTCGGTGACTTTGCCATGATGCGCAGGATGCTCCGCGGCATCAAAGCGCGAGCCGAGTTGCTCCAACGGCAAACGGCTGAAAACACGGGTGGTCCCCCACGTTGGGCGCGTCTCGTTCCGCTTCAGCAGCAGGTGGTCAGCCATGACCGTCGTCGAGCCGCAGCGCTGTCAAAAAGGGAGTTCTGATGACCGTATTGGTGACCAATCAAAGGGTCTTTGCTCAGCCAAGGGTCGCGCCGGCGGCGCGAGCAGTCGAGGCGACAAAGATATACGGCAAGGAACAAGCCGAGGTGCGCGCGCTCGATGGGGTGTCGGTCGAGTTTGCACGGGGCGGGTTCACGGCGATCATGGGACCGTCGGGATCGGGGAAATCGACGCTGTTGCATTGCATCGCCGGGCTCGACACTCTCACCTCGGGCCAGGCGTTCATAGGCGACACCGACCTGAGCACGCTCAGCGACCGTGCCCTCACGATCCTGCGCCGAGATCATGTCGGGTTCGTGTTCCAGGCCTACAACCTGGTGACCACGCTGACCGCCGACGAAAACATCCGCCTGCCGCTCCTGCTGGCGGGGAAAAAGGGCGACGGGCCCTGGATCGCCAACGTCGTCGACACCTTGGGTATCGCCGACCGGCTTCAGCATCACCCATCGGAGCTGTCCGGTGGCCAGCAGCAGCGGGTGGCCGTCGCCCGGGCGCTGGCCAGTCGCCCGGAGATCATCTTTGCCGACGAGCCGACGGGCAACCTTGACTCCCGGTCGGGCGCGGAGGTTCTGGGGTTCATGCGGCGCGCCGTGGACGACATGTCACAGACAATTGTAATGGTGACCCACGACCCGGTCGCAGCCAGCTACGCCGACCGGATCGTATTCTTGGCCGACGGCAAGATCGTCGACGAGATGTTCCACCCGACCGCCGCATTGGTCCTCGACCGTATGAAGCAGTTCGGGAGCTGATAAACGATGTTTCGCACCGCGTTCAAGAGCCTGCTCGCCCACCGGACCCGCCTGTTCGCGACCGCCTTGGCGGTGACACTGGGCGTGTCATTCATGGCCGGGACCCTGGTCCTGACCGACACCGTCACCAAGACCTTCAACGGAATGTACGCCAACGCATACAGTGGAACAGCCGCCGTAGTCAGAGCCAAAGCCGCTTTCGACGGCGGCCAGCGCGCCGGCGAGCAGCGGGGACGGGTCGACGCGTCACTCATCGACTCGCTCCGCGGCGTCGATGGTGTGGCCGTGGTCGAGGGGAGCGTATGTGGCTTCGCCCGCCTGGTCGGCAAGGACGGCCAGGCGATCGGCAACCCCGTCGCGGGGGCGCCGACGTTCGGAGGTAACTGGTCGGACAACAAGAAGCTGAACTCGTTCACTTTGGTCGCCGGTCGGCCGCCGGCCGCCGACCACGAAATGGTGATCGACAAGAAGAGCGCCCGGGTGGGCCACCTGGCCGTGGGCGACACCACGACCGTGTTGGTCCAGGGCCCGCCGCAGCGGATGGTGATCACTGGGATCGTCCGCTTCGCCAACTCTGACAGCCCCGGCGGGGCGTCGGTCGCGCTGTTCACGACTGCCGCCGCGCAGAGGTACGTGGCCGAACCCGGGAAGTACGATTCCATCTCCTTGGTGGCCCAGGAGGGGGTCACCCAGCAGCAGTTGGTAGGTCACCTTCGAGCGTCGCTTCCCGCTGGGGTCGAGGCCGTAACCGGCCAGCAGTTGACCAAAGAGGCCCAAACCCAGATCGGCAAGATGTTGGGCACCTTCACCACCTTCATGCTGGTTTTCGCCGTCGTCGCCCTTCTGGTCGGCTCGTTCATGATCTTCAACGCCTTCTCCATCTCCGTCGCCCAACGGACCCGCGAGAACGGTCTCCTGCGGGCCCTGGGCGCGACCCGGCGACAGGTGCTCTCCTCGGTCCTGTTCGAGGCACTGGCGGTTGGACTGGTCTCATCGCTGGTCGGCTTGGCACTGGGAGTGGTCGTGGCCACCGGCCTGAAATCACTTCTCGGCGCCGTGGGCATGGACATCGCTGCCGGCGGGACCGTCTTCGCGGTCCGCACGGTTGTCGTCGCCCTGGTCGCCGGGATCGCCGTCACTGTCGTAGCTGCGGTCTCGCCGGCTCGCACGGCGGCCCATGTGGCGCCGATCGTGGCTATGGGCGGCGTGGTCCCGACGGGCGCCGGTTATGGCTCCAAGCTACGAGTGCTCGTCGGCGTCGGCGTTCTGGGTTGTGGTGTCGCGGCCCTATTCATCGGCCTGTTCGGCCATCTCAAGAGCCCGCTGCTGATCGTCGGGCTCGGCGCCGTTGTCGTCTTCCTCGGTGTGGCCATACTGGGGCGGACCGTCTCGCTCCCGTTGAGCCGGATCCTCGGGGCGCCCCTGCCCCGGCTGCGGGGCGCCGCCGGTGTCATCGCCCGGCGAAACGCGATGCGGAACCCGAAGCGAACGGCGGCAACGGCCTCGGCCCTGATGATCTGCGTCGGCTTGGTCGGCTTCATCACCATCTTCGCCTCGTCCGCCCGAGCGACGATCAACTCGGTCGTCGACCGGTCCTTCACGGGCGACTTCATCATTAACTCGGGGTCAGGCCTCGCTGGCGGTGTCGACCCTGGGCTGGCCCAGCGTCTCAACCACCTGCCACAGGTCGCCTCGGCCAGCGGCTGGCGTCTCGGCACCGCCAAAGTGGACGGCAGCGTTCTGCAACTCGGCGGGTTCGATCCCCAGCCTGGCTTTGACATCGTCAACCTCAAACCGATAGAGGGAAGCCGAGCTGACCTGGGCCGAGACGCCATCGCCGTCGACCAGACGGTGGCCGCTGAAAAGCATCTCAGAGTCGGCGACCGCATCCCGGTTGTCTTCAAAGACACCGGACCCCAGTCGATGCGGGTGGCGCTCATCTACGGCACCAACCAGCTTGCCGGCAAGTATTTCCTCGGCATAAGCGCCTACGAGGCGAACTTCTCAAACCAGTACGACACCTACGTCTTCATCAAGAAGGCTCCTGCCGTCCCAGCCGCGACGGCGTTGGCGGCGGTCAAACGAATAGCTGTCGACTACCCGGGCGCCACAGTTCTCGACCAGACGCAGTTCAAGGCGCAGGCCGCCCAACAGATCAACCAGCTCCTAGGCCTCGTCTACGCCCTACTCCTGCTGGCTGTGATCATCGCCCTCCTCGGCATCGGCAACACCCTGGCCCTGTCGATCTTCGAACGGACCCAGGAGCTGGGACTACTCCGAGCGGTCGGGATGACCCGCCGCCAGCTCCGCTCAACCATCCGTTGGGAATCGGTCATCATCGCCCTCCAGGGCACCGTCCTCGGCCTGCTCATCGGGGTGTTCTTCGGATGGGCTCTCGTCACCGCCCTAAACAAACAAGCCACCGAAATCTTCAGCCTCCCCTACACCACCCTGACCGTAGTCGCCGTCCTGGCCGCCATCTCCGGCGTCACCGCCGCCATCCTCCCCGCCCGCCGAGCCGCCAAGCTCAATGTGCTGCGAGCCATCGTGACGGCATAACCCTCGCGGAGGTCCTCGAGCCCGGTCTCAGTGCCGGCGTCGACGGCCACCGGTGAGATCCGGCCGCCCACCCTGGGCGCGAGGCCCGCGCTACACCCCGGCAGTGGTGAGCATGATCGACGCCTCGGCCGCGAACAGCGCCGCCAGCTCCTGGTCCTTGGTTGCAAACGCAGCAGTGGCCCGGGAGTAGATGTTCAAGGAGCCGACGGGGCGGCCCCCTGCCAGCAGGGGCGATGACAGGACCGCATTGATCCCCAGCGCCACCGCCATCGGCGTGAAGGCCGGCCACCGGGACTCGGCGGCCAGGGATGCGATGTGAAACCAACGCCCCTCGAGGGCGGCGTCGATACAGGGCCCCTCGCCGGTCGCGTACTGGTCGGCATCCATGTCAGAGATGGTCTGGTCGGTGGCGGCAACCGTCGTGAGACGTCCATCGCGCCGAAGTGACACGCTGACGCCATCGGCACCACCGACGGAGGCCGACACCAGTGCCACCACCATGCGCAGGGTGCCGTCGAGCGTTTCCCGACCCGAAGGCGTGGGCTCGTTGCGCCACCGGCCGTGCGCCCGGTCAAAGGTTCCGAGCGTGGCGTGTTCCTCGGGCCGGTCAACCGACTGCTCTGGGCCGAGACTGTCGGTGTCGGGCTCGGCGTTCTCCATGACGACGACCATGGCCCACTCGGGTCGGTCGAGGATGAGGCGGACATCCACCGAGGGCGAGCGGACAGCGAGGGTCCCGCCCGATGACGCCAGGCGGTTGGCCCCCGCCGCGACGACGCGCAAACCGGAGGCGCCCATGGACTCCAGCTCCGCCAGGTCAACGACGACGGATCGGTGTCCCCGGTCGATCACGGCGTCGATGACGGCACCCAGTTCCCGAGCCGTGACCAGCCC
>JAUTXM010000016.1 GCA_030838025.1 Acidimicrobiaceae bacterium | reverse complement strand
AGAGTTCGACCGCTACCGCAATCGCCTGAGCGGCCTTACCGATCGCCAGCGGGGCGACGTGGAAGCCCTCACCCGCAGCCTCCTGGCCAAGGTGCTGCACGGACCCACGGTGCAGCTCAAGGAAGTGGCCGGGTCGGTGCAGGGCGAACAGTTGGCCGAAGCGGTTCGGGTCCTGTTCAACCTCTAACGGAGGGTCCCGCGCGCATCCGGGTCGCCACTCGCGGCAGCACGCTCGCCCGCTGGCAGGCGACGCGCGTCGCCGACCGACTCCGCTCCGCGCACCCGGGGCTGGTCGTCGAGTTGGTCGTGGTCGAGACCTTCGGTGACCGGCGCCAGGACGTGGCGGTGTGGGAGATGGGTGGCCAGGGCGTGTTCGTGAAGGAGGTCCAGGCCGCGGTGCTCGACGGGCGGGCCGACCTGGCTGTGCATTCGGCCAAGGACCTGCCGTCAGCCACCGCCGATGGCCTGGTCCTGGCGTGCGTTCCCGAACGCGACGACCCGGCGGACGCGCTGGTCGGCTCGACGCTCGAGGCGTTGCCCGCCGGGGCGCGTGTGGCGACAGGGTCGGTGCGCCGCCGGGCGCAGCTGGCGTGGTTGCGGCCCGACCTCACCTTCACCGGGCTCCGCGGCAACATCGCCACTCGATTGGCCCAGGCCGGTCCCGATCAGGCGGTCGTGGTGGCCGTGGCCGCCCTGCGCCGGCTGGGACTCATGGATCACGCCACCGAGGTGCTCGACACCGCGATCATGCTGCCCCAGGTGGCGCAGGGCGCGCTCGCGGTGGAGTGCCGGGCCGGGGACGAGGAGATGCTCGACCTCCTGGCGGCGGTCGACGACCCGGCGGCGCACCGGATGGTGCGGGCCGAGCGGGGCTTCCTCGCCCGGTTGGGCGGAGGGTGCGACCTGCCCGTCGGGGCCCTGGCGGTGCCGGAGCCGGCGGGGGGGATCACCATCGAGGGGATGATGGCGAGCCCCGACGGCCACGTCCTCCTCCGAGCGCGCCACGCCGGGGCTGCGGGCGACGATCCAGCGGCGGTTGGCGACCACCTGGCGGCGTACCTGCTGCACCACGCAGGGGGGGCAAACCTGCTGGACGAGCGCGACGGCGCACTCCAGTGACCCTCCGACCGGGTGGTTTTGGTCGCGCCGAACCGCTACCGGATGCAACTGGGCGGAGAACCTGCTGTCCAGACCTCGGGTTCCCTCCTCGGAACCGCCGCCCCCTGCCCCGCGCCACGGAACCGTGGCGACAAGGTGCGGTCCTGACCGTCTCGGCTGGAATCACGCTGCCGGGGTTCGATCACCCCCCTGGCCCCTTTTGTCGCGGGATACCCCACATCCAGTGTGGGTTTGTCGAGGGAAAACGTGCCGAGACGAGGGCCGCCCGTTTTTGTCGCGCCAATCCCCCATCCGCTGTGGGTTTGTCGAGGAAAAACGGGTCGTGACCGTCTACCTGGTGGGCGCGGGGCCGGGGGATCCGGGGCTGTTGACGGTGCGGGCGGCCCAGGTGCTGGCCCGCGCCGACGTGGTGATCCATGACCGGTTGGCCGAGGTGTCGCTCCTGGATCTCGCCCCAGCCGGCGCCGAGCGCATCGACGTCGGCAAGTCACCCGGTGGGCCGGTCGACCAGGACGCCATCAACCGCCTGCTGGTCGAGCGTGCCACGAGGGGCCAGACCGTGGTGCGGCTCAAGGGCGGCGACCCCTTCGTGTTCGGCCGCGGTGGGGAGGAGGCGGGGGCGCTCATCGAGGCGGGGATCGCCTGGGAGGTCGTGCCCGGGGTCACGTCGGCCATCGCCGCCCCGGCCTACGCGGGCGTGCCGGTCACCCACCGCGGCCTGTCGACCTCGTTCACGGTGGTGACCGGCCATTCCCGGCACGCGGTCGACCAGGAGACCAACTGGAAGGCCCTCGCGGCCGCAGGCGGCACGATTGTCGTGCTCATGGGGGTGGCCCATCGCGCCGCCATCGCCGAGCACCTCATGGCCGGGGGCCTGACACCGGAGACCCCGGTCATGGCGGTGCGCTGGGGGACCCGTCCCGAGCAGCGCACCGTGCGTACCACCCTGGCGGCCTTGGGCGCGACCGAACTCGCGCCGCCGGTCACCATCGTCGTGGGCCCCGTCGCCGCCCTCGACCTGACCTGGTTCGAGCGTCGCCCTCTGTTCGGCCGCCGAGTGGTGGTCACCCGGGCCCGGGCCGACGCCTCGGCGCTGTCCGAGCGCCTCCGTTCTCTTGGCGCCGACGTGATCGAGTTGCCGACCATCGAGGTGACCGACCCGCTCGACGGGGGTGCGTCGCTCCGGCGGGCGGCGGCCGATCTGACCGCCGGTCGCTACCAGTGGGTGGTGTTCACCTCCCCCCGGGCGGTGGAGCGCTTCCTGCCGCTGCTGCGAGACGCCCGGTCGTTCGCCTCGGCATCGATCGCGGCGATCGGGCCGGGCACCGCGGCGACCCTCGAATCCCATTCGCTGGCGGCCGACCTGGTACCCCCGGAGTTCGTGGCCGAGTCCCTGGTCGCCGCCTTCCCGTGCGCCGACGGTGGCGGTGAGGTGCTGGTGCCCCGCGCCGCCGTCGCCCGCGACGTCCTTCCCGAGGGCCTGGCCGCCAAGGGCTGGGCGGTCGAGGTGGTCGAGGCGTACCGGACCGAGGTCGGCCGCCCCGACCCCGCAGCCCTCGAGGCGGCCGGGGATGCCGACGCCATCACCTTCACCTCGTCATCGACGGTCACCAACTTCGTGGCGATCGCCCCAGGGGTGGTGCCGCCCTTCGTGGCGTGCATCGGTCCGATCACCGCCGCCACCGCCCGCGCCGAGGGGTTCGAGGTCGATGTCGTCGCCGACGAGCACAGCATCGAGGGCTTGATCGACGCCCTGGTTTCGGGACTGCGCGCAGTACCGTCGTAACTCCCTATGGCCTTCCCTGAACGCCGGATGCGCCGGTTGCGGCGAACCCCCGCCCTGCGCCGCATGGTCGCCGAAACCCGGCTCTCGGTGGACGATCTCGTCGCCCCGCTCTTCGTCCGGGAGGGGATCGACGAGCCCCGACCGATCGCCTCGCTGCCCGGGGTGGTGCAACACACTCGCGATTCGCTGGTCAAGGAGGCGGAACGGCTCACGTTCCTCGGCGTGCCCGCCGTCGTGCTGTTCGGCGTGCCCACCCGCAAGGATGCCACCGGCACCGAGGCGTGGAATCCCGACGGCATCGTCCAGGTCGCCATCGCCGACCTGAAGGACGAACTGGGCGACTCCATCGTCGTCATCGCCGACCTGTGCCTGGACGAGTACACCGACCACGGCCACTGCGGCATCGTGGACGACGAGGGGCAGGTCGACAATGACGGCACGATCGAGTTGTACCAGCGTGTCGCCCTGGCCCAGGCGGCGGCCGGCGCGGACGTCGTGGCTCCGTCGGGGATGATGGACGGCCAGGTCGCAGCCATCCGCTCGGCCCTCGACGGCGGCGGGTTCGACAACGTGGCCATCCTGGCCTATGCCGCCAAGTACTCCTCGGCGCTGTACGGCCCGTTCCGTGACGCGGTGGATGTGCAGATCACGGGCGGGGGCAACCGCCGGGCCTACCAGCAGGATTTCCACAACCGCCGCGAGGCACTGGTCGAGGTGGCGCTCGACGTGGCCGAGGGGGCCGACATGGTGATGGTGAAGCCCGCCCTGGCGTACCTGGACGTGATCCGAGACGTCCGCCTGCTGGTCGATCTGCCGGTGGCGGCGTACCACGTGAGCGGGGAGTACGCCATGATCAAGGCGGCCGCGGCCAACGGCTGGATCGACGGTGACGCGGTCGCCCTGGAGCACCTGACGGCCATCAAGCGAGCCGGCGCCGACCTGATCCTCACCTACCTGGCGGGTGAGGTCGCCGAAACCCTCGATGGCTGAGCCAGACGAGCCAGCCGAGCCAGCCGAGCCAGCGACCAACGCCGAGTGGTTCGAGCGGGCGGGCCGGGTCATCCCGGGTGGCGTCAACTCGCCCGTGCGGGCATTTCGCGCGGTCGGCGGCGTGCCCTACTTCGTCGCGCGAGGTGAGGGCGCCCACGTGTGGGACGTCGAGGGCCGCCGTTACCTCGACTACGTCCAGTCCTACGGAGCTTCGATCCTCGGCCACGCCCACCCCGACGTCATACGCGCCATCACCCAAGCCGCGGTCCGGGGGACCACCTACGGGGCGCCGACCGCGGGCGAGGTCCGCCTGGCGGAGGCGATCTGCGAGCGGGTCGACGGCTGCGAGATGGTGCGGCTGGTGTCCAGCGGGACCGAGGCGACCATGTCAGCGGTCAGGGTCGCCCGCGGCGCCACCGGTCGGGATCGCATCGTGGTGTTCGAGGGGTGTTACCACGGCCACTCCGACGGGCTCCTGGCCGGCGGGGGCAGTGGGGTGGCGACGCTGGGGTTGCCGGCCAGCGCCGGGGTGCCCAAGGCGGCGGTGGCCGAGACGCTCGTCGTGCCCTACAACCTCGTGCCCGACATCGGCGACGACGTGGCCGCGGTCATCGTGGAGCCGATTGCCGCCAACATGGGGCTGGTCCCGCCCCTGCCCGGGTTCCTGGGGGGGCTGCGGGCGGCGTGCGACCGGGTCGGGGCGCTGCTGATCTTCGACGAGGTGATCACCGGTTTCCGGGTCGGGCCGGGCGGGGCGTCGGGAATGGTCGGGGTGCGCCCCGACCTGTGGTGCTTCGGCAAGGTGATCGGCGGGGGACTGCCGGTGGGCGCGTTCGGCGGCCGGCGGGACATCATGTCGCTGCTGGCACCCATCGGCCCGGTGTACCAGGCGGGGACGCTCTCGGGGAACCCGCTGGCGACGGCGGCCGGGCTGGCGGTGCTCGAGCGGCTGGACGACGCGGTGTTCCAGGAGCTGGCTGCGCGGGCCGACCGCTTGGCGGCAGGCTTGGGCCAAGCGCTCCGGGGGGCCGGGCTCGACGTCGTCGTGCCGGTCGTCGGGCCCCTGGTCGGCATCTTCTTCGGGGCCGAGCCGGTGTACGACTTCTCCGGCGCCAAGGCCTCGGCCGATACCGGGCACTATCCGGGGCTCATGCACGGCCTGCTGGACCGGGGCGTGGCGGTGGCGCCGGGGGCCTACGAGGTGTTGTTCCCGTCGTTGAGCCACACCGAGGCGGACATCGACCGCACGGTGGAGGCGGCCGCGCAGGCCGCCGCGGGTGCCGCCCGACCGAGCTGACCCGACGGCACGAGGAATGACTAGGAGGGAAATGGCTCGATCGGGCCATTGGCGCCCGACGGCCCCATCCGTACCCTCGGGAGCATGCGGCCCCGTGCGCGCCAGACTCTCGCGGCCGCACTCGCCATCGTCGCAGTAGTCGCCGTCGTCGCCGTGATCGCGGTGCTGCCCCGGTCGGGCCACACCGGCGCAAGCATTGCCGTGCGGGGCACCACCGCCGGCGCCCGCCCGGCGATCGACCTTTCCGGCGCCACCTCCGCCACCTCCGCCACCTCCGCCCCCTCCGCCACCACGGCCGCGGCCGGCTCGACCGAGGCGACCCAAGGGGCGGCGGCCACGCCGGCTCAGGCATCGCCGCCGGCCGTCACCGGGCCGCCGATATCGAGAACGCGGCCGCCTGGCCCGTCCAATCCCGCGGGCGGGGTACCGGCGGAAACGACCACCACGGCGGTGGCCACGGCCGGGCCTGCGACCGGGCGCCTGGCCGTGACGCAGGTCCTGCCCAACGGCACCCGAGGCATCGTGACCATGGCGGCCGACGGCCGCGACGAGCGGGTGCTGGTCACCGGCGCCTACATCGACCCGCACTGGACGCCCGACGGGCACTTCATCGTGTTCGAGAGCGAGGACACCTACGCCACCTGGGCAGTCCCGGCCGCGGGTGGGCCGGTGACCCGCCTGGGCGACGGGGCTGTGGCCGTCGTGTCCCCCGACGGCACCGCCGTGATCAACGTCATGGCCGTCGCCTACGCCACGGGCTTACCGCAGCTCACGGTACAGAAGATCGCCGAGACCGCAGCCGGGTTGGTCGCGGTGGGCCCCGCCACGCCCCTCGGCGTGGCGGGTGTCGGCCCCCTATGGTCGCCTGACGGCCGCCGCATCCTGTACCTCACGGAAATGGCAGGCAGCTCGGGCCTGGCGATCGTCAACGCGGACGGGACCGGTCGCCACGACCTCCTGACC
>JAUTXM010000002.1 GCA_030838025.1 Acidimicrobiaceae bacterium | reverse complement strand
CCCGTCTTCGTAGAACTTGACGCCGGCGCCATGGGAGGAGCCGTCGTTAGTGTTAGTCAGTTAGCAGAGACGCACCCCTATCGAATGCCGGGCCTGCGCCTCAGGGGCAACTATCCGGAGGGATATTTCGGCACCCTCAGCTGTATCGAATCGGCGGCCACGCACACCCTCTGGCGAGCGCTTACCCGTTGCCGGGCGACGCCCACCGCCCTTCCAACCCGGAAGGCCTCAAGCCAAAGGATGCCAGCAATGACACGCGATTCGCGAACTCTGACAGCAGAGCCGGCCGGCGGGCGCGGCCGATTCGGTGCGGCCCCTTGGGGGCGGCGCTTTTCCCGAACGGGCCGAGGCGTGGCCCTCACCGCCGTGGTCCTCGGCATGGCCGCGGTGGGACTTGGTGGTGCGGGTTCCGCCGGGGCCAGCCCGGCACCCTCGGATCAGGTCGATCTGTGCGGCCAGGCGCCGGTCGGCTATGCCCGGTGCTTCGCCGTGGCCGTACGGCCGCCAGCCGGTCAGGTCCAGCCGAACACGCCCCAGGGCTATGGCCCGACCGATCTGCAGTCTGCCTACAAGTTGCCGTCGGCGACCGTCGGCACCGGTCGGCGCGTCGCCATCGTCGACGCGTTCGACGATCCCAACGCCGAGGCTGACCTGGCTACCTACCGGTCAACCTATGGCCTGCCAGCGTGTACCACCGCCAACGGTTGCTTCCACAAGGTCAATCAGAGTGGGGCGGCCGGTCCCTATCCGTCCGCCAACGCCGGTTGGGCCGGCGAGATCTCGCTGGATCTCGACATGGTGTCGGCGACCTGCCCGAAGTGCAGCATCACGCTCGTTGAGACCAATGACAACAACCTGGGCAACTTGGCGGCGGGCGTGAACACTGCCGCCTCCCTTGGTGCGACCACCATCAGCAACAGCTACGGCAGTGGTGAGTGGTCCGGTGAGACGGCATTCGACGCCTCCTATAACCACCCCGGGATCCCGGTCACGGTGAGCACCGGCGACAGTGGATTCGGGCCGGCGTACCCCGCCGCGTCGCGGTATGTCACCGCGGTAGGCGGGACGTCATTGACGACGGCTGCCAACGCCAGGGGTTGGTCGGAGACGGCATGGTCGGGTGCGGGCAGCGGCTGCAGCGCCTATGAAGCCAAGCCGGCATGGCAGCACGACGGCGGTTGCGTCCGCCGGACGATGGCCGACGTTTCCGCAGTCGCCGATCCAGCGACGGGCGTCGCGGTGTACGACAGCTACCCGAGTGGAGGATGGGCCAAGTTCGGGGGCACCAGTGCATCGGCTCCGATCATCGCCAGCGTCTACGCCATGGCCAGCAGCGACGTCCGCACCGCCGCCGCGTCCGCCTACTACCGCTCCAGCAACGCCTCGGTGTACGACGTGACATTGGGCAGCAACGGCAGCTGTGGCGGCTCGTACTTGTGCACCGCCGGTTTCGGGTTTGACGGACCGACCGGGCTGGGCACGCCCCATGGCGTTCCCGCCGACAGTTGGGCGTATGTCTGGGCCAACCAACCGACCTCAGCGTCGTATACGCCCAGCTCGTACTACTCGGCCAACTCGACGGGCGGTATCAACACCGTTACCCGATCCTCGATCGGGAGCTATGTCGTCCACTTCCCCGGCATGGCCCAGGGCGGAACGGTTGACGTCACGTCGTACTCGAGCACCGGAAACTGCCACGTCGGTTCTTGGTTCGGTGACAGCGTTGGTGAGAACGTCTCCGTGTACTGCTATGCCCCGGGCGGCGCGGCCCAGGACTCGTATTTCACCGCGTCGTTCTCCTCCCCGGCGGGCAGCCCCGGTCGGATCGGCTTCGTCTGGGCCAACCAGCCGTCCAGCTCGTCGTACACGCCGTCGTCGTACTACCAGTTCAACTCGACCGGTGCGACCAACACCATCACCCGCTCCGCCATCGGCGTCTATCGCGTGCTGCTCCCCGGCCTCGGTAGCTACGCCGGAACGGTGAAGGTCACGGCGTACGGCGCCGGGTCCCAAAGCTGTTCGGTGACCCAGTGGGGTTCGGGCACCGTCGACCAGTATGTGAATGTCGCGTGCGTCAACGCAGCCGGTGCGCCGGTCGATGCCTACTTCACCGCCACCTACACCAATGCTCTTTCCTTGACGGGGCGCAGCGGTGTGGGCAACGCATACCTGTGGGCCAACCAACCGTCCTCGGCGTCGTACACGCCAAGTTCGTACTACTCCTACAACTCCACGGGCGGCACCAACACGATCACCCGTTCCGGCGTGGGCACGTACACCCTCTCGCTTCCCAACCTGGGGGGCTCAAATGGTGACGTCCAGGTGACCGGGTACGGCGTGGCCACCCAGTGCCGGGTGCTCAACTGGTACCCCTCGGGCACCACCCAGATGGTCAACGTCGGTTGCACCAACATGGCTGGAGTCGCCACGGACAGCTACTTCCAGGCGGCATTCACCCGATAGGCAACACCGAAGCGTCGCTGGCGGTGGGCCCGGGAGGTCTCCGGGCCCACCGCCGCGTCCAGGCCCCGGTTGCGCACGTCGAGTTGGGCCATGTCTGCCCTGGGATGGCTCGTGGTGATCATGTGCTGATTGTCCTCGCCATAGCTGCATTCGTGGTGATCCGAATCCGACGCCGAACCGGTGGCGTCATCGCCGGTCGGAAGACCAAGCGATGAAGCCGTTGATGGCGGCCTCCAGCGATCAGCGGCCTGCCCGTTTTCCGCCAAACTGCCAATCAATCGAGTCATCGACTCCCCGCGTGCGCACGTACGTTCAACTTTTATGGCGACGCACAGGAGGGTCCGTTGGACCCCACGAATCCGAGGGCGAGGCCATAACCTCGCGTGCGTGACCGATCTCAAGGTGCCACCGCGCTTGACGTGGGACCAGGTGCTGGTCTGGCGCATGAAGCGCCAGTGGCTGAGCGAGACGACAGCAGGTTCCGCGGTCGATGTCGTACGCCGACTGGCGGGAGTACAGGCACAGGTGCCCTCCGCCGCCGTCGCCGCCGTCGCAGCGCGACAAATCGAGCCACGGTCCGGTGAGATCGACGAACTCATTTCGAAGCGAGATTTGATGCGAACGTGGGCGATGCGAGGAACCTTGCATCTCCTTGCCCCCGATGACGCTGGCGCCTACCTGTCGTTGCTGAGCGCCAGCCGGTCCTGGGAAAAGGGTTCCTGGCAGCGCACCTTCTTGGAGATGGGCGACCTCGACCGCCTTGCCGGTGCGGTGTACGAGCTGCTGGACGGGACAGTGCTCAGCCGGGAGGAACTCGTCGCTGGGGTCGTTGCGCGTACCGGTGACACGGTATTAGGCGAGAAAGTCCGTTCGGGCTGGGGTGCGGTGCTCAAGCCCCTGGCTTGGCAAGGCATATTGTGCAACGGCCCAAGTGGAGGAACTCGGATCACGTTTACCAGGCCCGATACCTGGTTTCCCGACTGGTCGGGACTCCCCCCGGTGGAACAGGCGGCATCGGTCGCGGTCAGGGCCTATCTCGGTGCCTACGGCCCGGCGAGCCCCGCCAGCTTCGACCAGTGGTTGAGCCGCGGCACGTCAAAAAAGCCGGCATTGCGCAGCTGGTTTGCCCAACTCGGTGACCAGCTGGCGGTGGTCGACGTCGAGGGTGAGATGTTGCATGCCCGCGCCGAGGACCTGGGTGACCTGATGGATTCTCTTCCAGACTCCACGGTTCGTCTGTTGCCCGCCTTCGACCAATACGTGCTCGGCCCCGGTACGAGCGACGTCCGCATCATCGCAGCCCATCGTCGCCGATTCATCAGCAAAGCGGCGGGGTGGATCTCCCCGGTGGTCGTGGCGGGCGGCAAGGTGGTCGGCACCTGGCAGGTC
>JAUTXM010000520.1 GCA_030838025.1 Acidimicrobiaceae bacterium | reverse complement strand
GGTCGCGAGCCGAGGCGTGAAGTCGATCTGGGCCGACAGCGGCGCCGGGAAGGTGCTCTGGCCGACGAATAGCGGGGCGTCGACCGCCGACTGGGCATCGGGGATCGCCGGCGGGCCCGTCACCACGGGGGGAGCAGGGAGCGCCGGGGTGCTCTGGCAGGCCACCGCCGTCATGACCGCCGACAGCGCCAACACCGCCGGAATCACCGCTGCGACCAGCCGTCGAGGCACGCGCAGGGGCACGGTCACGGCTGCCTGCCAGGCGCACTCATCAAGTAGGGGGACGGTAGACGGGTGCTCCTCCCGGCGCCAGCCGCGGTCAGGGGGACGCGCTGGCCTCGGCGGGCCGGCGGGCGCGAATCGTGATCGTCGTCCAGGCACCCAAATGGATGCGGTCCCCGTCGGCGAGCGCCACCGCGATGTTGGCCATGAGCGGCGTGGTGTCGTCGTTCATCGTCGTGCCGTTCGTCGAGCCCGGATCGACGACCGAGTAGGAGCCGCTCGGCTGCTCGAGGAGGATGCAATGCAGGTGCGAGATGGCCCCGTCCTCGGGCGCCCCCGAGAGGTCCACCTCGGGCTGAATGCCCCGGGAGTTGCTGCGGCGTCCGATGCGGATCTCGCTTCCTGCCAGCAGGAACGTCCGAGCTGGGCAGTGGATGGGAAAAGGGACTCCTTCCGGGGCGACCCGTTCGTAGTACTCACGGTCGGCCGTGGCGATCGCTTCCCAGGCCGCGGCGCTAGTCGTGCCCGCAGCGGCCGCGAGCACGGGGCTGCCCTGGCCGGGAGCGGGCCCGGGGGCGGTGTAGTCGTAGCCGCACTCCTCGCAGAAGCGATCCTGGCCCACCCTCGGCGTCTGGCAGACCGGACACCGTTGCTCGCCGGATCCCGAGCCGGCCGCAGTGGCGGCGGCCGTGTCGGTGGCCGTGTCGGCAGCCGGAGGCGGGACTGCGGTCGGGTCGAGTGGCGCTGCCGCGGATTCGATCGGCCCGTCGGGCTTGAGCGTGGGTGTGCCAGCAGGCGGAGCGGGCGGAGCGGATGTCCCCTCGATTCGGGCGCCGCATTGATCGCAGTAGTCGGACGTCTCGGATTGATGCCCATTGGGGCACAGGAAACTCATGGCGCTGACTTTGTCACTCGGACGGTCTTGGTGGAGCGGGTGTCGAGCGCCATCTCATCGGCGTCGTCCACCCGCGACTTCAGGCGGACCGTGCCGCTGGCCGCGTCCTCGACGTCGACCACCTTGGACAGCAGCTTGGTGGTGGCGTCGTTGCCGCTCGCCGCCGCCAGCTGGGCGGCCCGGCCCAGTTTTACGGTCGCGGTGGCGTCGTCGCCCGCCTTGCGAGCCTCGAGCCCTTCCTGGATGACCTGGGCCAACTCCGCCTGGCCCGTGTAGTGCGCCACCGCCCGGTTGATCCTGGTCGACAGGGCCGCATCGTCGGTCCAGATGGCCTTGACCAGCGCCTGTGAAACCACTTGATCGTCGACGACCAGGCTGACCCTGGCCGCAAGCATCTCGTCGCCCACCGCCCCTGGTTTCACCGTCACGCACACGTGGTAGTCCCGTGACTCGTCGCCCCACGCCCCGGTCGGATAGTCGCCGACGCGGTCGTTCACCGGCACCCGCTTGTCGGTCAGCTCGGCGATCGTGGGCGCCACCTGTTTGACAAACGACACCGTGGCGGTCTGGGGGGTCCAGACCCGCAGCGCCACGTCCGCCGTGGCCTTTCCCATGGCGTGCTCGACCATGGCGGTGAAGTCGGCGGTCAGCTCGGCCGGGTCGGCGACGATGTCGACCGAGCCCAACAGCGCCGAGGCAACCTTGCGCAATTCGCTCACGACCCAGTCGGTCCCGACACCGCGGCAGTCACACTGAAACCGTCCCTCACAGGCCGCGAGGGTCTGGTTGAGCTCCTCCGCCGTCTCGCTTTCGTCCTTGCCGTCGGTGAGCAGGATCGCATGGTTGAGCGAGAGCGGAAGTGTGGCGAAGAGCTGGTTGGCCAGCGCCAGCCAGGCGCCGATGGCGGTGCCCCCTTGGGCCTGCAGCGCCGCCACGGCCTGCTTCGCCTCGTCTCGTGTCTCCCCCGAAGCCGGGCTCAGCGTGCCCGGCGCCGGGTAGACCTGGTGGGCCAGTTTGGTCCCTGCGATGATCGCGAACCACACCCCGTCGCGGATGCAGTCGATGGCCGCCGCGGTTGCCTGCTGGGCCGCTCGCAACTTCGTCGCCGGGTAGTTCATGGATCCGGAAATGTCGATGATGATGATTTCTGCCGCCCTGGTGGGCTGTGCGGCTCCCCCGCCGGCAGTGGCGGTCACGGTCACGACCGCGTTGACCTCCGCCGCCCCTTCGGCCAGGTACTCGTTCTGGTAGGTCTCGGCGCTGAAGGTGGTCACGGCGTTCCTTTCGGCTCAGCGTTGTTGGTCGGCGTTCCCATCGGTGTCGCGTTCGGCGGGCGGGATAGGCAGGTCGATGACGACGACGGTGATGTTGTCATGGCCGCCCGCAGTCAAGGCGAACGTGGTCAGCGCCCTGGCCAACTGAATCGGGGTCGCGTCGGGCGGCTGGCTGTCCAGCAGGCGGGCCATGTCATCGGTGCTGGAGGCGTAATTCCAAAGCCCGTCGGAGCAAAGGAGGAGCCGGCCGGGCAAGGCCGGCGTCATGGTGATCACCCGGGCATCGACGTCAGGGGCGTCGGCACCGATCCATCGGGTGATGGCGTGCGAGCGAGGATCGGCCTCGGCCTCACCTTCGGTCATCCTGCCAGTCTCGATCTGGGCTTCCGCCCAAGAATCATCAACGGTCAACTTCAGGAGTCCTTCGGACGGGTCCGGACCGAGCCAGTACGCCCGGCTGTCACCAACCCAGCCCACTGCGACCTGGCCCAACCGGCACGCGGCCGAGACGAGGGTGCACGCCGGGCTGGCCATCTGGTCGGTGGGGGTCCAGGGGAGGGCCATGACGGCGCGCGTGGCGGCGTCGGCGGCGTGGACCGTTGCGTCCGCCAGGGAGCCCGCACCGCCGACCACGGCGGCCAGGACGGTGGCGGCGGCGGCTGCGGCCGACTCCGAGGCGTCCTCGGCTCGGACGGACGACGACACGCCATCGCAGACCACCGCCACCACCCCGAAGTCGGCTGCCGGTCCCGCCAGCTCCAGGTGGAACGCGTCCTCGTTGCGGGGATGCTGGCGACCCCGGTCGGTCACCCCGGCGGCCCAGCCAAGGTCAAGCTCGAGGTGGTCGCGGGGTCCCGGTTGCAAGAGGCCGCACACGGTGCAGTAGCCGTCGACGTCGATGTCTGCGGGCGGGGCGCCGCAACGTACGCACGGCTCGGTCCGTCCCGACGGGCCAGCCGGGGCGGTGGGTGTGGAGTGAGTCTGCGGGGCGCCGGCAAAGGCATCTTCGGTGCCCGAGGCACCACCCATCGTGCGGGCCGCATCGCCGGCGCTGCCCTCCGATGCTCGGGCCTCCTCGGTGAGCGGTGTTCCGCACACCTCGCAAAACTGGTCGCGGGGCTCGACGGCGGCCCCGCATACCGGACAGATCGAGACGGTTGCCGCCTCGGCCTCGTCGGTCACCAAAGCGTCCTCGGGCGGACTTGGTTGGCTTGGTCGATCAGGGTGATCCGCTCCTCTGGTGTCGCAGCCAGGCGGGCCAGCGCCCGGTACGCCCGCTCGAGGCCCAGCCGTAGTCGCACCTCGGTCACCGGCTCGCCCATCAGGGTGATGGATGGGTCGGGATGGATGCGACCGGTGCGAAGCAGCTGAAGGGCGGCCTCATAGAGCTCCCTCGTCACGCTGGCCCGTTGCTCGCCGCTCAGCTTGAGGTGTGCGACGGTCGCCTCGGCCCGGCCCAGATCCGACAGCTCCGGTGCCGTCGTCCCGTCCACCTCGATCAGCGCCCGGGCGGCACACAGCTGGGCGTCGAGGTAGGAGCTCGAACCCTCGGGCACCCGGTTGTACGCCTCGACGGCGCCGATCCGGTCGCCCCCTGCCAGCCGGCATCGGGCTAGCCCGAACGAGGCCGTGGTGAACCCCGTGTCGGTCCGCGACACCACGTCGTACCAAGGCAGGGCCCGCTGTGCTGCGCCGCCCAGCTCGGCCGTGACCGCGAGTGCCAGCTTCGGTCCCAGCTCGCCCGGCAGGTTGCCATAGACCCAGTCGAACGCCGCCCAGGCCCCGGCCGTGTCGCCCTGGTCGATGGCCGACAGGCCCCGTGTCCACCACACCCGCCAGTCGCCCGGGTCGTCGGCCTGGAGGGCGGCGAGGATCTCCTCGGCCGCCGCGTGCTGGCCGGTGTCGATCAACGATCGGGCCAAGCGGAAATCGATCTCGACGCTGTGGACCGGCGCCTCCCGCAGCAACTCGATCTGTTCGCTGGACTCGGCGGCCGCCAGGGTGGCCAGATAGCCCGCGGCGGGATCGTCCGCAGCCACGATCAAGGCGGGCAGCAACCGCCAGTCGGCGCCGTCAGGACGAGCCCGCAGGTCGGTCGTGAAGAGGCCACTGAGGGCCGGTCGGGGAATGCCGGTGTTGGCCGCCACCACTTCGCGCAGCACGCCCAACAACTGCTCGGCCATCTCTTCGGCTGACTGGAAACGGGCACCGGGATCGGTGGCCGTGCCCTTCAGGAGGAACCGGTAGAGTGAGTCGAACCGGGTGAAGAGTGCCACGTCGTCAGGGCGAGGGAGCACCGCGACGTACTCGCGTTGATAGCCCTTGAAGTCGATGCTCAAGGCCGCGAGGGTGCGGGCCACGGTGTAAAGGTCCGACGAGACCGACGGCCCCACGTCGGCGATCTCGGGCGCTTGGTAGCCGACGGTGCCGTACACCGCGCTGACCTCGTCGTCGGCGCGGCGCACCCCGCCCAGGTCGATCAGCTTGAGGGACTCCTCGCTCTGGATCACATTGTCGGGCTTGAAGTCGCAGTACAACAGGTCCAGCCGGTGCAGGTAGCCAAGGGCCGGCAGGATCTCGAGCATGTAGGCGATGGCCTGCTCGAGGGGGAGCGGCTCGACCCTGCCCGCGGCGGCGCGCCGGTCTTTCAGCAGATCCTTCAATGACGATCCGCCCACGTACTCCATGACGATGTAGCCGGAGCCCTTGTGCTGGACGAAGTTGAAGATCTTGACGATGTTCGGGTGCTCGACCTGGGCGAGGAAGCGTCGCTCGGCCAGGGCCGCGATCATGGCGTCGTCGTCGCCCGCGTCGAGCAGGCCCTTCAGCACCACCCAGCGGTCCGAGACGTTGTGGTCGCGTGCGAGGTAGATCCACCCCAGCCCGCCGTGGGCGAGGCAGCCCACCACCTCGTACTGACCGGCCACAAGGTCGCCCCGCGCCAGCTTGGGCGAGAACGAGAAGGCATGCCCGCAGTTGCGGCAGAAGCCCTCGGGCCGCCCCTTGGCCCCGCTGCGGCCCCGGCCTACGGGCTCGCCGCAATGGGCGCAGAACCGCTTGTCCTCGGACACCTCGGGTACCGCCATGAGGGCCGTCGAGGGGTCCCGATACGGAACGGGGGGCACCTCGACCAGGCCCTGGCCCAGGTGGCTGCGCCCCGAGCCACGGGTCCGGCCAGAACCGCCGCGCGAGGTACCGGTGCGACCACTTACCGTCGATCGACTCGACGCGACGGCGGAACGAGACCAGACGGCCGATGCGGCGACGGGCGCCGTGCCCGCAGTCGGTCGAGACTGCGACCCGCTCGTTCCGGCACCAGAACCGGCTGCAGCCACGGGGGCGGATCCGGCCGCGGGCGCCAGCCCGCACACGTTGCAATAGCCGTCCTCGATCGTGCCGGTGCAGCCGGGCCGTTGGCATTTCACGTGGTCACCTCGCGGGATGCGGGCCCGGTCAGGGCTTGTTGGTATCGCCGGAGGAGTTGCTCCGCCTTCTCCAAGTCGGTCGGGGCAGTGAACAGTGCCTCTTGGGCTCGGGCGTACAGACCCGCAACCGCCGGGTCTTCGAGCAGACCGAGGCGGTAGGCCTTGGCCCGGTAGGCATCGAGACGGCCCCGAAGCTCATTGCGGGTCGCGACCGGGGCCCGGTTGGCGGCCAAGGCACGTTGGGCCTCACCGAGAGCGTCGCGGCACCGGGTGGTCCACTGCACCAGCAGGTTGCCGGCGGCACGCCAGTCGCCCTGGGCGGACATGGACGAGACAGAGGCCAGCTCGGCCTCGACGCCGTCGGCTACTGGACGGGGATCGATCACGGCCGGGTTGGCGATCTTGCTCAGCGCCACGGCCCGGGCGTCGGCGGCGGCCGCCGTGGTGGTGCGTAACTCCGCCATGAGGGCGCGCGCCTCGCCCACCCGGATGGCCAGATTGTCACGGAGCTGGACCAGGCGACGCAGCTCGTCGGTGGCTGCGCCGACGGTCCCGGCGATCGAGTCCACGATGTCTGCCGACGCCGCCAATGGGTCGGACATGACCGCACGTTGGAGCTGATCGAGTTGGGCTTGGGCCCGGTCCAGCTCGGGACGGTGGGTCTCTCCCACGGTGTCGGCGAGGCGCCGCGCCTCGGCGAGCTGGTCGGTCAGCGGCAGGAGTCTGGCGTCGAGGGCGCCCCACCGCCGGCTGCACTCCGAGATGACCGCCACCACCCGGTCGAACGCGGTCCGCATCCGTTCGAGCAACTGTGGCGGGCTGCATCGGATCGTTGTTTCAGCCGGTCCGAACAGACCCCGCTCGGCGAGGGGGATATCGGCCGTGGACAGCTCGATCGACGGCCCGTTGATCAGCCACTCCAGCTGCTTGATCGGTTCGGCATCGAGCCGGGGTTTGGTCCCCCGAAGATCGACGGCCTTCTCCAACACGTCGTTCAGCTGGGTGAACCATTGCCACAGGTAGGTGAGATCGCGTTTGGCCTCCGCCCACCGCGCTTCGGTCGCCCCGCTCAGCGGTGACTGGTCGAGCCGGGTCCGACCGGCGTCGGTCTCCAGGTCAACCAGATTGGTCGAAATCACCGCGACCGTGTCGCGGAGGTGACCCAGATTGCGGTCGATCTCTGCGGCGTCCACCGCTCAGTCCCGGTAGCTCGCGGCGGGCGGCGCCGGTGCCGTTCCCGGTCCCAGCCACCGGTTCCAGATGGCCGTCCAGGTCCCGTCCGCCCGCACCCGTTCCAGGACGCCGTTGACGAAGCGCACGAATTCAGGATGGCTCAAATTGATGGCCATTCCATAGGGCTCGTCGGTGAACTTGTCCCCGACCAGTTTCGTGTGAGGGTCCTGGGCTTTGAGCCCCGCCAGAATGGTGTCGTCGGTCGACACGGCATCGATCGTGCCTGATTGCAGGGCGACCAGGCAGTCGGTCCAGTCGGTGACCTGGACCGGTATGGCAGGCGATTGCGCATGGGTCTTGCTGACGTCGACGACGTTGCTGATCGAGGTGGAACCGGCGGCGGCGCAGGTTCGCTTGCCGCCCAGGTCTGCGCTGGATTTGATGTCCGAGTTGTCGCGAACGAGGATGCGCTGGCCGGCCTTGAAATAGACGCTGGAGAAGCTCACCACGACTTCGCGAGCGCAGTTGATGGTCATCGTGTCGGCGACGATGTCGACCTGCCCGCTCTGCACGAAGGGGATGCGCTGGGCGGCACTGATCGCCACGAACTGAAGGTGGGTTTCCTGGTTCTGGCCGTCGTCACCGAAGATGGCCTTGGCCACCTGGCGGAGCATGTCGATGTCGAATCCCTCGATGTGGCCGCTGGCTGGATTGAGATAGCCGAAGAGAAGGGTGTTCTGGTCCACCCCGACGATGAGGCGGCCGCGCTGGCGGATGGCCGACATGAAGGAGCCCGCGGGCAGGGCTCCCGGCGCGGGCAGGGGACCCGGCCGCAAACTGGCCTCGGGGTTGGCGCACGCGGGCGCCGTGGTCGGCGGACTTGGGGCAACGGTCGTGGTCGTCGCCTTCACCGCCAGCGCCCGCAGGGCGTCGCGGCTGGCGGTGGTGCTGCTCCCGCACGCCGCGATCCCGACGAGGGCAACGGCCAGCATGAGGGCCCCGAGGCGGCGGCTCATCGGTATTCGTTGATCCTCTGCTGCACTCCGAGCAGCGCCAGCACGGCGGCCAGGACGACCAGCCCGATGCCTGCCAGGCTGAGCCGTGCCAGGTCGTGGGATGCACCCCTCGCCTTGGAGTCGAAGACGACCTGAGCCCGACCGATTCGGCCGTTCAGGGCGTCACTCAGGCGGGTTGCCGCCAGGAGCTGCTCGCCGTTGGCGCTACCGGTGGCCAGCTCGACCGCCATCGCAAAGTTGTTGCTGTTCTCGGCCTTCAATACCAGCGCGTGGGCCTGCAAATAGGCGGGATACAGTCCGCCCGTTCCGGTCAGAGGTTGCCCCACCTCGGGAACCGAAGACCCGGCCTCGTCGAGCAAGCCTGACGATCCGTTGGGAGGACCCAGCTCGCCGGTCACCGCGTTGAAATCGTCCAGGTACTGACTGCCACTTCCCCGGGCCACCAGGGCCAGGTTTTCGTCGACCTGGGCGCGCGAGACCAGGATCCGGGCGCTGGAGAGAAGTTGCACGGGATCCGATCCCTTCCTCTGCGCCTGTTTCAACTGGGCCGCGGACAGGAAGAAGGCGACGAGGGTCCATGCCGCCAGGACAAGGGTCAGAACAGAAGCGACGACGAGGAGCGGGTTCAGGACCCGGTTGGTTCGTCGGGTGATGAACACCTGGGTCACCCCCAGCAGGGCCAGCGCCAGGAGGGCTCCCAGAACCAGCCCGGCGACGTCGAGCGCCGAGCGGCCCGACTTGTAGGCCCGGTCGAGCCTCCCCGACTCCGCCTGGTAGAGGCGACCCGCGGCGGGGAGGATGTCGGTCTGCATGAGTGACGAGGCTTCGCGAAGGTAGGCCGCGCCGACGGGATAGCCAAGGCGGTTGTTGACTCGCGCCGCTTCGATGAGCCCGCTGTAGGTGGGGAGGTCCTTGGTGATGACTCCGACGGCGTCGGCAGCCGCACCGGAGGTACCGGCTTGGCCCGCGACCTTCGCCAACTGGGTCGTGGCGGTAGCCAGGTCGTCGACATACACCTGGCGCCGGTCAGGTGGCTCGAGTCCCGCCTTCAAGAAGGTGTTCGTGGCGGTGGCGTCGGCGTCGGCGAGCGAGGAGTAGATGACCTCGGCGCCGATTAACAGCCCCGCCTGCCGGCTCACCGCCTTGGTGGCTCGTTCCCTGGCCCGGAGCGCTCCGGTGCCGACGACGGCGAACACGAGTAGTCCGGCGAGTGTCGCGGCGACCGCGAGGCGCATGCGCCCCGGGGTAGTCGTCAGCCGGCTGCCCCACCGGGCCGCAGCC
>JAUTXM010000519.1 GCA_030838025.1 Acidimicrobiaceae bacterium | reverse complement strand
AAGCCGACTGCGCCCGGGGCCGGCGGGGCTGGCGGCACCGATGCGCCGGGTGCACCGCCCGCACCGGGTGCACCGGGTGCACCGCCAAGTGCACCGCCCGCACCAAGTGCACCGGGCGCACCGCCCGTACCAGGCGCACCGGGCGCACCGCCCGTACCAGGCGCACCGGGCGCACCGGGCGCACCGAGCGCACGGGACGAACCGCCCGCGTCGAGCGCTACGTAAGGCTGGTGCCCACCAGGGCGCCCAGACCGTAGGTGACGCTGGCCGCGGCCACCGTAACAATGAGCTGGCGAAGCGAGCTGTGGAGCGCGGAGCGCCCGGTGTAGCGGGCCAGGGCGGTGCCGATCATGATCGAGGCGGCGGCGCCGAGCACCAACGAGACCATGACCGCCACTACCCCGGAGGCGAAGAACCAGGGCAGCAGCGGGACGAGGGCGCCCGCGGCGAAGCTGCCGGCCGAGGCAAATGCCGCCTGGTAGGGGTTGCCCAGCGAACTCGGGTCGACGCCCAGTTCCTCACGGGCGTGGGTTTCCAAGGCCAGCTCGGGGGTGCGCATCATCTCGTTGGCCAGCTCGCCCGCCACGTCGGGGTCGACGCCGCGGGACTCGTACAGCTGCGCCAGCTCGTCTCTCTCGGCGCCGGGGTTGCGGCGCAGCTCCAGCGCCTCCATCTCCAACTCCCGCTCCAGCAACTCGCTTTGGGCCTTCATGGAGACGTACTCGCCCGCCGCCATGGAGAACGCCCCGGCTAGCAACCCGGCGAGGCCCGCCAGGCGCACAGCGCCCGGTCCGGTGTTGGCCCCGGCCACCCCGAGGATGAGCGACACATTGGTGACCAGGCCGTCGCTGACGCCCAGTACCGCCGCCCGAGCGGCGCCGCCTTGAATGTCGCGGTGATGCGACTCCGGAGGGTCCGGAAGAGTTCGGGGCCCGCCCGCTGCGCTCGTTGCTCTTGGTGCGGTCATCTGATGACTCCAATGATGGTGAGGGTCACAAGGAGGTTGAACAATCCGTGGGCGATCATGCCCGGTCCGAGGCGCCGGGCCAGATGGGCGGTATACCCCAGCACCACCCCGATACCGGCGGTGGCGGTCACGACCGAAACGTTGCCTAACCCAAGTCCGAACTGGTAGTGGGCGAAGCCAAACAAGACTGCCTGAGCCCACACCGCACCCACCCCGAGCCGGCTGGCCAGGGACGTCCGGAGGAAACCCCGGAAGAACAACTCCTCGAATATCGGGGCCCCGATGGCAGCAATGACAGTAACAACCGCCACACCGACGGTGTTCCCCCGTTGGCTGGTGATGATGTTGGTGTTGCTTCCCGAGAACCGGCTTCCCTGGAACGCGCCTCCGATGAAACCCGCCGTGAAGATGCACGCCAGCGCGGCCAAGGGCCCCCAGGCCAGGTCGATCGCACGGACCCGCCAGCCGAAGTCGCGCACCAGCGAACCGGTGCCGTAGCGGCGGCTGGCCACCACAACGGTGCCCCCGAGGCCGCACCACAGGCCAATCTCGCTGAGCAGGATGTCGGCCGCCGTGCTGCCCGGAAGGAGCACCGCTCCGACGACTTGGAACACGCCGCCGAGAACGAACCCCACCAGCACACCGGCCAGGCCCAGCCAGGCCGCTTTGGCCGGGAGGGTGGGCGGAGCTGGTCGCGGTTCCGGTGCCGCCTCCGAACCCACCATCGGAGGAGCGAAGGGAACCAGGCTCGGTGTCCAGGCACGCCCGTCCCACCAGCGCGTAGCGGGCTGGCCCGAGGGGTCCGGATACCAACCCGGAGGCGGCGGACTTCCCGTGACCCAGGCCATCGGCATTGACCGTACCCTCCCGCCGTCGTCGTATATACGTCTCGGTTTTGGACCATGCTCGTCAGATGCGCAGCATGCGGGCCACGGCGGGCCGCCTCGAAAGGCGCCACTGGTTCCTGCTGTGCCTGCTCGGAACGGCGTCGTTCTTCCAGGGGTACGACCTGAACCTGGTGGCGGTGGCCCTGAAGCAGATCCGCCATACCTTCGGTTTGACCCAGTCCGGCGCATCGCTTTGGCTCGGGGTGCTGTACCTGGGCGCCCTGCCCGCCGTCTTCCTCACCCGCCAGGCCGACCGGCGGGGTCGACGGGCGGTCCTGCTCGTATCGGTTCTGGGGTACACCGTGGCGACCGGATTCACGGCGCTGGCGCCGAGCATCGCCGTCTTTGCCGGCTGCCAGTTCTTCGCCCGGGGATTCCTCGGGTCGGAGCAGGCGGTGGCCTGGACGATGGTGGCCGAGGAGCTCCCGGCCACGTCGCGCGGCCTCGGGTTTGGCTGGCTGGCCATGATGGCGGCGCTCGGCGTCGGGACCAGCTCCATCCTGTACGGACCAGTCGGCTTGTCGTGGCGCTGGCTGTACGCCCTGGCCACGCCGCCGTTGCTCGGCCTGGCGGTGCTGCGCCGGCGGCTACCGGAGAGCCGGCGTTTCGTCGACGCCCGGCGCAACGGCCTCTTGGCCGAGCACTGGCGGGAGATCCTGCAACCACCGAACCGGCGCTGGCTGGCCTTGCTGTGCTCGACCGCGGTGCTCGGGGCGTTGACCACCCACGCGGTGGCGTTGGCGCCCGACTTCCTGCAGACCCAGCGCCACCTGTCCGCGGCCACCGTCGGCTGGCTGGTCACGGTGGCCGGGGTGCCGGCCATCTTGGTCCAGATCGCATCTGGCCCGCTGTCTGATCATTTCGGGCGCAAGGTGGTCGGCTGCTCGTTCGCTGGTTTGGCCGTGATCGGGGCGCTGTTGTTCTTCTTCGTGGCCCGCAGCCCACTGGCGTTCGCGGGGGCCATATCCCTCACCCTGAGCGGGAGCCTGGGCGCTCGGCCGGCGCTCGGGGCGTTCACGACGGAGCTGTTCACCACCCCGCTGCGAGCATTCGGGGGCGCTGCGGTGTCGGTGGCCCTGGTCATCGGCGAGGTCATCAGCCTGGCCCTCGGCGGCTTGCTGCTGCGGGTCTTCGGCAACCTCCCCGACGTGGTGGCCATCCTCATCCTGGGACCGATCGGGGTGATCATCATCGTGGCCAAGTGGTTCCCCGAGACCCGGGGCCGCGAACTCGAGGAGATCCACGTGCCGGGCGCAGAGGTGAGTCTCGCTGGTGCGGTCCTCGCCATTCCCGAGGTTTAGGGTCCCCAGATCCGGGAGAACTGACATTCGCGATACGGCGCCTGAGCCGGTCAGGGCCGCTGGCAGGAAGACGATCGGCGGCACAACGCTGAGTTCCGCTGGGTGGCTGCCGCCACGTCAACAATAGGGGGCTATCGACGCTGCCGGGGCGAGGACGCCGCCGGTCCCGGCCCCTCGCCATTTCCGTGGATCAATGCGGAACGTGCCACAGCTGGTCGATGTCGGCCAGCAGGGTGGGCGTGACCAGGTCAGCGCCCGCCTTGGTGATGTGGATCCCGTCGGATTCGCGCACCGTGATCGCCTTGCCGCTGGAGTTGGTCAGGTACGTCGTGAAGCTGTTTCCCGCTCCGTCGAGAAAGGGCCCGGGGTCGACGAAGGTGACGTTTGGGTGATTCTGGGCCGCCGCCTTCAAGATGTCGTTGATGTAGTCCTTGGTCTGGTTAAGCCGGGGACGGCGGACCGCCGGGATCCCGAGCCAGATGACCTGGCGGACACCGTCGGCGGTGGCATCGAGAATCTGGTTGACCCGGCGGGCGTACTCCTGTTGCCATTCGGTGCTCTGGAGGGAGAACCGGTGACCACCTGCTTCCATGTCCTGGTCGTCGTTGGCTCCGAATATCAGGATGACCACGTCGGGGTGGGCCGTGGCGACCTCACGGCTGATCGCCGCCGGCCAGTCGTACACGTCCGGCCGCGCCAGCCCGGTCCCGATACGGAAGTCCTGGGCGGTAGTGAACAGTGGATTGCCGCCGGTCTTGTCGATGAACGACTCGGCGATCGTCCCCATCAGCGAATCCCCGGCCAGCCACACCTTCAGCGGTTGCTGGGCGGACGGCACCCGGCGGGGCGCGACGGTCGTCGTCGTCGTCGAGACGGGGGTTTCGCCCGTGCTGGTCGAGGGCGAGCCGTGCGGCACTGATACCGGCGAGGGCAGCGCGACCCGAGGCGGCTGAGGCTCCGCGATTCGATCGATCAGCTTTCGAGGGAGGTTGAGTCCGGTCCAGTGGCTGATGGTCTTCGCCGGCCGCGCCAAGGACAGCCCGATCGACCTGGATGTGCCAAATGACTGGCCCTCGATGGACGCCACCAGCGAGTCGGCGTTGAGGAACGCAGCCAGGACCATCGCCACCAGTACGACGACGATGGCCTGGCCGGCCGATGCCGTTCGGCGGCCGTCTACGTCAAGCGGTGAACGTCGTGAAGTCATCGATCAGAACCGGAAGTAGATGAACGGGGCCACACCGGCCGGACCGAGGAGATCGATGGTCGTGAGCACACCCGCCAGCACCAGGGCCTGGAGCCAGATGGGGCTCCGGGCGAACAGGACCTGTAGTTTGACGCCCGCTCCTCGCGGGCCGACCTGGACGGCGAGGGCGGCCACGATGACCGCGGCGACCGTCCAGTTGAACGGGTTATGGCGACCCCCGATAGTTGCGATGCGGCCCAGTACTTCGAGGGCGTTGTGGAACGAAGTGGCCCGGAAGAAGACCCAGGCCACGCAGACCACGTGGAAGGTGATCAACCGGCCGACCCATACCCGCGCACCTGGTGACAACTTCGGCGGGCCGAAGGGTCTCGCCCCGTTCGAAGAAGCGAGGGCGGTCGCGGGAGCGGCGTCGGAGGCCTCGCTGGCGGCTGTGCTTGTGTCGGCGGGCGGCGCAGGCGCTGCGAATGCAGGCACCGCGGGCGTGGACGCCGCGGACGTGGGGGCCTCGGGCACCGCCGACGAGGGCGCGGCCGGCCCACGCACCGCCGACGAGGGCGCGGCGGGTGCAGGCACCGCGGGCGTGGGCGCCCCGGGCACGGGCGCGGTCGACGCCGCCGGCCCAGGTACTGCCGAGGTGGGCGCCGCCGGGCCGGGCGCCGCGGGCGCGGGCACCCCGGACGTGGGCGCGGTTGGAGCAGACGCCGCGGGCACGGGCGTGGGCGTGGCTGCCGAGGCTCGCGCCTTCGCGTTGGCACCGGCACGGGTGGCGGCGTCCCGCCAACCGGCGAGTGCGGAGCCGAAGCCGGGGGGTGCGGTCCCCTGTGGGGTTTCGGGTGCCTCGTCGGAGGCCGCGATAGTGGCGACCCGCCCCGTGACCAGCACTTCGCCTCGAGGGAGGGTCACCACCTTGGGCCGCCGCACGGTCGGCCGAACCGGGGCCGGATCGGGAGCGGCAGTGGGGGCGCTCGTCGCCACCGGGGCGGCCCCTTTTCCCAGATCTGGCGGCTCGTCGACCGGCGCGGGACCCACCGGGGGAGGCTGGCGGTCGCTGCGCAGCCGTTCCACGATGAGGCCGCCGCCGTGGAGGGCGCCCCACGCCACGAAGGTCCAGGCCGCCCCGTGCCACAGGCCGCCCAACAGCATGGTGATCATGATGTTGACGTACGTGCGAACCCGGCCCCGGCGGCTGCCCCCGAGCGGAATGTAGAGGTAGTCCCGCAGCCACCGCGACAGCGTCATGTGCCAGCGGCGCCAGAAGTCCTGCAGGGTGGCGGCCGAGTACGGGGCGTTGAAGTTCTGGGGGAAGCGGATGCCGAGCAGTAGCGCCAGGCCGATGGCGATGTCGGTGTAGCCGCTGAAGTCGGCGTAGATCTGGATGGCGTAGGCGTAGACGCCGAAGAGCGCCTCGACGCCGGCGTGTTGGCGGGGGAACCCGAACAGCGGGTCGGCGGCGTGGGTGGCCAGGTAGCTGGCGATGACCACCTTTTTGAACAGCCCGAGCGAGATCAGCCAGAACGCCTTGCCCACGTCGACGTGGCGGGGGTCGATGCGCTCCTTGATCTGGGGCAGGAACTCCGTCGCCCGTACGATCGGGCCCGCCACCAGGTGAGGGAAGAAGGACAAGTAGACGGCGAACTCGAGCAGCGAGACCGGTTGGATCTTGCGCCGCGACGTGTCGATCACGTAGCTGAGCGCCTGAAAGGTGAAAAAGGAGATCCCGATCGGCAGGAGTACCTCGGGCAGTGGGACGTGGGCGTGGATCCCGACGAAGCGCAGCGAACTCTGGGTCGTCAACGACAGGAACCCGATGTACTTGAACCAGGCGAGGGCCAGCAGGTTGGTGGCGACGGCCGCAGTGGTCCATGTCTTTCGGGCCTTGCCGTTGGCGCGATCGATCCGCCGGGCGAAGAAGTGGTTGACGACCGTCGAGCCGGCCAGGAGCGGGACGAAGCGCCAGTCGGCAGCGCCGTAGAACATCCAGCTGGCCGCGACCATGAACAGCCGCCAGCGGACGCGGTTGGGCATCAGTAGCCAGCTCACCGGCAACACGAGGGCAAAGAAGGCGGCGAAGGAGAGTGTGGGGAAGAGCATCAGGTTGTGGTTGAGCCGGTTGCACCGGTTAGGTCACCGGCGGTGGGTGGGGTGGAGCGTCGGGACGAGCGTTCGTCGGCCGTGCGTTCTGACCCGCCAGCGACGTGGAGGGTTGCGGTTCCTGGAAGAAGCTGACGGAACGTTTCCAATTACTCCAGCAGGGCGGCACCGAGTCACCACGACCGTATCCGCCGGGGAGCAGGTTACTCCCTGGTCAAGGCGGTGACCGGGCATAGCCGGTGGGCGCGGTGCGGGCTGGCGGGCTGGCGGGCTTGCGGGCGCGGCAGTGCCGGCTGGCCCGCCTCGGCCAGCCGGCACCGCACAAGCTGCCCCCTCAGTGACTGATGATGATGCCGGCGATGGTTGTCACGTCGCCCGGGTCGGGGCCGGGACGGAGTTGCCGGTGGCACCAAGCGCACCGACGGTGTTGCCGATGGCCTCGACCCCATGGGTGTTGTTGCTCAGCAGCAAGGTGCCCGAGACGGGGTTGACGGCGCAGCGCTCAAGCCTCAATCGTTGTCCCTTCAGATGTAACGCCTGGTTGCCGCCGTTGTACCCGTAGGTACTTGTGCTGTCAAGCAATCGGCGGTCAATCCATCCCTTCGAATCTGATTTGAATCTGACGCGCCGCCGTAGAGGGAAATCTGCCTGGTACCGTCGATTGCAGTGTGATCAGACGGCTTGCGATCCTTGCCCCCAGCTTGCTGATACCCGCCGTTCTGCTGGCCGGCTGCGGGTCGAGTACCTCTACGGGGTCGAGCGTGACGACGACCACGACGACGGTCGCGACCACCGTTGCTACGAGTACGACCGTGGCGGGCGCGCCCACGACGCCCTCGACCCGGTCAACGAGCACGACCGCCACGACGCGGGCGGCGGCAACCGTCACGACGAGGCCAGCCGTCTCGGGCACCATCCAGCTGACCGACAAGGACAACGGGACGACGATCGTGGTGACCAAGGGGACCACCATCGTCGTGGTCCTCGCCAGCACGTACTGGGGATTCCCTACCGCACCCAACGCCACGGTCGTCCAACAGGTCGGCTCAGTGCGCATCGCGCCCTCGACTCCGTGCATCCCGGGAGGGGGCTGTGGCACCGCTTCGGCGACCTACAAGGCGGTCGGGGCCGGTCAGACGCGGATCCTTGCCGCCCGAACCACCTGCGGAGAAGCGATGGCCTGCACCGGCGCCAATGGCTCGTACGCAGTCACCGTGATGGTGTCGGCGGGCTGAGGCTGAGGGCTGAGCTGGGGCCGAGCGCGATTGGCTTGGCGCGCCGGATGACGCCGCATGTCCCTTTGGATCGACGCATGCCGCCACAGAACGGCCGATCGGTACAGTGGGAATCACAGGGTGTACGAATCGCCAACAGGCGAGCAAGGCGGTCGGACGTGTCGGCTGACGCCGCGAACTTGGTCGGAGTCATCGGGCGGGTGACAGTACCGATCCCCCCCGACGGGCCAGGTGAGGTGCTGTTGCCGGTGCGCGGTGGCACCGAAGCGTTCGCCGCGTGGTCCGACGAACCGATCGAAAAGCACGCGCGAGTACTCGTCGTGGAGACGACCTCGGCTCGCTCGGTAATCGTCACACCCTTTCCGTAACCCGACCCAAGGGGGTCTCCCAAAATGTTTTTCTGGCATGTTCCCGCTCCCAATGAAGCGCTGCTGATCTCCGGATCGAAGCGTCAAGTCCAAGAGACCCAGTTCCGCATCGTCACCGGGCACGGCACGTTCGTCTTGCCCATCAAGCAGAAGGCGCGGATCCTGTCGCTCGCGCTTCGCGAGGCCGAGATCGTCGAGGAGTGCATCACGATCCAAGGCATCCGGCTGAACGTGCGGGCGGTCGCGGTGTTCAAGGTGGGCGACGATCCAGTGTCGATCGCTAACGCGGCCCGCCGTTTCTTGGCCGAGCAGAACCGGGTCGAGGAGTTGGTGGGACGGGTGTTCGCGGGCCACCTGCGCTCCATCATCGGCGGCCTCACGGTGGAGCAAATCATCCGTGAGCGTGACCGCGTCGCCCAGGAGATCAAAGACGGGAGCCACGCCGAGATGGAGAAGCTCGGCATCGTGGTCGATGCCCTGCAGATCCAGGAGATCGAGGACAACACCAACTACATCAACAACCTGGCCGCGCCCCACGCGGCGGCAGTCGCCAGCCAGGCTCGCATCGCCCAGGCCAAAGCCGACCAGGAAGCCACCCAGCGCGAGCAAGAGGCCATGGCCCTGAAGGCCGAGTACGAGCGCGATGTCGCCATCAAAACCGCCGGGTTCGCAGCGGAGACCGAGCAGGCGCGGGCGGCCGCGGCCCAGGCGGGCCCTTTGGCCGCGGCCAAGGCTTCGCAAGACGTCATCAGCGAACAGACCAAGCTGGCTCAGCGCCAGGCCGAACTGGCAGCCCAGCGCCTCGAGGCCGACGTGCGTCGGCCCGCGGATGCGGAGGCCTACCGGCAGCGGACGATTGCCGAGGCCCAGCGCGACCAGGCCAAGTTCGTCGCCGACGGCGCGGCGTACGCCGAGCGGACGACCGCCGAAGCGCAGGCGGCCGCCAACACCGCTCGGGCGGAATCGCTGCGTCAGGGCAACCAGGAGCTGATCGCGGCCAACCGGATCATCGAGTCGCTCCCGGCATTGGTCGAGGCCGCCGCCCGAGGCCTGGCCGGATCCAACCTCACCATCCTCAATGGCACCGAGGGTGTGAACGAGGTGCTGGTCGGCCTGGTTGGCCAGGGGATGTCGATACTGGACGCCTTGAAGAAGGCCACCGGCAGTACCACCGGCGCGGCCGGGAACGGCGCGACGACCGTGCAAGCGAGCAGCCGCCCGGGCGGAGCAAGCGCGCCGGCTACGACCTAGGGACGAGGGTCGGCGGAGGCAGGGTCAGGCGAGCGGGCGAGCGGCCCGGGCGGGAGGCGCCGGCGGGAGGCCCCGGCGGGAGGCACGGCCGGGGGCACGGCCGGGGGCCGGAGTACAAAGTGTCGTCCCCACGACAGTTTGTACTCCGGCTCCCCCCAAAAAGACCGCCTGGGCCACCTCTAAGCGGACGCGATGACCTCGCGGAACTCGACGTGATCGACAACAACGGGCGCGCCGGGGGGTCGCATGCCTTCCGGCGGTGCCGCGGCCCGGGCGTTGTCCTCGGTGTCGAACATCGCGATCGACCACCCCTTGTCACCTTGTGGCGCAAGCCAGTACCCGGCGACGAATCCGGCCGAGCCCTTGACCATCGGGATGACCACGTCCTTGAGCATCTGCTGCGCCTCGGAGTCCTTGCCTTCGTCAATCGTCACCGTCACGACAGCTGCGTACATACCGTCCTCCTCCACGTCGAGGGTTTGGTTGCCAGGCTGCCACACCGCGGTCGGAACCGCGGCGCAGCGCCGGTCCGGCCGACCCCACGCGCTTCGACCCCAAGAGCGAGTCGAGTGTGGTGGGTGGTGGGTGGTGGTGGAGACGATGGGACTCGAACCCACGACCCCCTGCGTGCAAAGCAGGTGCTCTAGCCACTGAGCTACGTCCCCCGGACCGGGGTGTCTGTGCAGGTCAGGATGGTACCGCCCCCGGACGCAGGGATCCGGCCGACACTTTGGGCCGAGTGGCGCCGCGTCAGTGGCCGGCAGCGGTGGTGTAGCTGAAGGCCTGGTACGTCCAGGCGCCATTGCGCAGCGTGAACAGGATGGCCGACAGCGTCTGGCCTGCCGGAAGGGCGGGGGCGCTCACCGAAGACTGCGTGGCGGGAAGCATTCCGCTGTCGAACAGGTCGGCGCCGGTCGCGGCCACTTTGACCCACAACGTGTATCCCTCCACGCCGCTCACGGTCGTCCACGTGAACGCCCCATTGGGGTTGACGTTGGTCTGCCCGCTCGTCGGCGAGGTCAACCCGGCCTCCGTGGGGATGGCGGTGATGCCTATGACCTGATAGCTGTACCACGAGCCGTTGGCCTTGGTGTACAGCGTCACCGACAGCGGCCCGGCCGGAAGGGCGGGAATCAGGAACGAGGACTGCGTCGCGGGGAGCACGCCGCTCCACACCAGGTCCGCGCCGGCGAAGGTGGTCCCGATGCTTACGACATATCCCTGTGCCTGCGGGATCGTCTGCCAACGGAAGGGCACCGCGGTGTCCACGTTGGTCTGGCCGTCGACCGGGTAGGTCATCGTCGCCCGACCGGCGGCGGCGGTGAAGGTGATGGCCTTGTACCCGGCCCAGCTCCCGTTGACTTCGGTGTACAGCGCACCATTGAGGGACTTGCCGGTGGGCAGGGCGGGCACCAGGTAGCTGGTCTGGTTGGCGGCCAATGCCCCGGAGTCGGCCAGGTCAGAACCGAGGGGATTGGTCCCGATGGTGATCCGGTACCCCTGTGCCGATGCGAACGCGCCCCACGTGAACGGCGTCGTGGTGTCCACGTTGGTCTGGCCGTCGGCGGGATAGCTGAACGTGGCGCCCGATGGCGGGGTGGGCACCGTCACGGCGGCGTTGGCATCGAGGCACGACGTCATCGGGCTGGCCATGTTGTTGAAGTCGCCGCTATAGCTCACCCGCCACTTGTACTGGCCGCCCACGGTCGGGGTATAGGGCGCCGACCAGTACGTTCCCGCTCCGTTCACCGAGACCGTCGAGGTGAATACCGGGGTCGTGGAGCAGAACATGTCGCCGGGAGGCGTCAGCGAGAACGTCGTCGTACCCGTCGGGTTGAGGCCCGACACGGCCACGGAGGCCCGGATGGTCCCCCCGGACGGCGCGGCGGCGGTGAGCAAGGTGTAGGAACTGGCCTTGGAAACGACCACCGCAGCCGAGGAGGCCGTGCACGCGGTCGGGCCGGCGGGGCCGTTGCTGGTATCGCCGCTGTATGTGGCCTCCCAACGGTAGGTGCCCGCCAAGCTCGTCGAATAGCGACCCGAGTTGACCGACGTCCCGGTCACTGCCACGGTCGAGGTGTACACCGGCGACGACATACACGTTGGGTCGCTCGCCCCGAACAGGGAGAAGGCCAAGCTGCCCGTCGGATTCGTCGACCCGCCAAAGTTGACGTTGGCGAACACCTGAAGCCCGACACTCGTCGACCCCGACGCGGTGACGGTCAACTGGGGCGCCGACCCGCTGTCAGCGCCCGTGGGGCTGCTCGCATCCGCTGGCATGGCGCCGGCTCGCGCCATGCCCACTCCTGCACCGAGGCCCACGGTCACCGACGCAACAGCCATAAGTACACGAAAGCGTCTAACTCCGCGTCCACGTATATGAATGGCGCGTTGCGACAAATGACGACGAGAAACTTTCACCACGTGCCCGACAGCGGGAATCATGTAGTCCTTCTCTCCTGACCGGTATGAACGAGGGCTGGTAGCTAAGTCACCACGTCATCGGCACGTCATGACGGGAAGTGAAACGAGGGTCCAGATCCCGCCTTGCCCCTGAATATCGACGGTCGACCCGCTGCATATACCT
This sequence comes from Acidimicrobiaceae bacterium, assembly GCA_030838025.1. Lineage (GTDB taxonomy): Bacteria > Actinomycetota > Acidimicrobiia > Acidimicrobiales > Palsa-688 > JALYXV01. The sequence continues at coordinate 6,532 of JAUTXM010000519.1, read as the reverse complement.
CGGAGGTCCAAAAGGAGCATTTCGAATTCACAGAACGTGAACCCGCTATTGAACTCTCTTCGCACCCTTCGGCACCAATCCCCCAAAACTCCCAAAGTGTGACCAAAGGTTGCACCTCGGTGAGCCCGGAATGCCGCGAACGGTGCGAACCGTACAGGTTTCTGTCAATCGACCCTGTATCGCAGGCATGCTTCGAAAGTCGCGGCCAAATTTGACGGTTGACACCCCAGCCAAGCAGACCTACTGTCGAGACGCAGTTGGGCGATTTGAGGAAGTTGTCGAAGGTCCAAGTGCTTGGGGCAGGACGTGATGGACAGGGACCCGGTTAAGGCCGACATCGAGTTTGCCAACCCGAGGTTTCATGGTCTGGGAACGAGCGATCTCGGCCCTGTTTCGCCCGATCGTGACAATATGACGCGACGGGTCCCCTATCTTCCATCGAGGCTTTCGACACTCGTGATGGACCACTTGAACGATGCAATCATCGTCATCGACCGCGCCGGACATATCGTCTACTCCAACTCGGCGTCGATGGTCGTGCTGGGGTGGGAGCCGACCGACCTTCTCGGCCGGCCCGTAACCGAAATCATCCCGGATCGGCTCTGCTCCACGTACAACGTGGCCTTCGCCCGGTTTCTCGCGACGGGCGAGGGCCCCTTTGCCGGCCACCCGGTCCGACTTCCTGCCCGGCGCTATGACGGCTCTGAGCGCATCGTCGAGGTGACGGTCATCCCGTGGACATCGGACACCGACACCGCCGCGCCCGACACCGCCGCGCCCGACACCGCCGCGCCGGCGGCCATTGGCGTCGTGCGAAGCGTCTCCGACGACCCGTCCGATGCCGAGGGCGAGAGCCACATCGTTGCCCGCCTCAGCCTCGAACTGGAGCAAACCCGCCGCAGCCGCGAGTTTCTCCTGCGCGCCAGCCGCATCCTGGCCGAAGCCAGGAATCTCCAAGAAACCCTCGAACTCCTGGCCACCATGGCCGTCCCGATTCTTGGTGACCTGTGCCTGATCGACATGCTCGTGGACGGCGGGAGCCTGAAACGGGTCGTCGCTCGCCACGCCTCGCCTGAGTTTCAACCCTTGGCCGACCAGCTACGCGACCAGTTTTCCCCAGATCCCCAAGGTGGCCACCCGAGTGTGCAGGTGATCCGCACCGGTACATCGATGTGGTCGTCGGACATGTCGGCCGAATTTCTCCAGCGGACCACCCGCGACGAGGACCACCTGGCGCTGGTGCGCCGGCTGGCGTTCACGTCGTACATGAGCGTCCCCCTGGTCGCCTCGGGACGGGTGCTCGGGTCGGTCACGCTCGTCGCCGCCGGGTCCGGGCGGCACTTCGGCGAATCCGACCTGGCGCTGGCCGAGGAACTGGCCCAGCAGGTGGCGGCGGTCATCGACCGGGCCCGGGTGTACGACCGGGAGCACGAGGTGGCCCGAACCCTCCAGGGCAGCCTGCTTCCCGACCGGCTGCCCGAACTGCCCGGCATCACCGTGGCGGCCCGCTACCTGCCGAGCACCGAGGGGGCGAAAGTCGGCGGCGATTGGTACGACGTGATCCCCGTCGCCCCGGGTTGTGTCGGCCTCGTGGTCGGCGACGTGGTGGGCCATGACCTCACTGCGGTCACGGTGATGGGCCAGCTGCGCGACGCCCTGCGGGCCTACGCCCTGATCGACCCCAATCCCGCGTCGGCGCTGCGCCAGCTCGGGGCGTTCACCGAGAAATTCGGCTTGGAGCGCACCGCCACCGTCTTGTTCGGCGTGCTGGAACTCCCGGCCGGCACCTTGACCCTCGCCTCGGCGGGCCATCCCCCGCCGCTGGTCGTGCCGACCACGGCCCCGGCCTGGTTCGTCGACCTGGACCCTGGTCCGCTGCTCGGCGTGGCGCCGCTCGACTACCCGCTCTGCCAGGTGGTCCTCGACCCAGGCGACCTGGTCGTGTTCTACACCGACGGCCTCGTCGAGGATCGCGACACCGGCGTCGGCCCGGGCATGGACTGGCTGCTCGGCGCCGCAGCGGGCGCCCCCCGCCATGCCGACGTGGTGTGCGAGGCGTTGATGCAGCCGCGAAGCGCGGGGGCGACCCGCCGTGACGACGTCGCCATCCTGGCGATACAGCGCCGCTGATCGGCGGTACAGTCCGGCCGTGCATGGCGCGGCCCGTCGCCAAGCGGTGACCGCGGCCCGCATGATCCTGGCCACCGGTTTGGTCGTGTCCGCCATCGTGGTCTCGGCCATCGGCGGCTGGTGGGGATGGGCCATCGGTGCCGCCCAAGTGGCGATCGGTGCCGCCGTCGTGGCCCGGCCCGCGTCGCCTGCGCCCGCCGCGGCCGCGATCCTGGTCCTCATCCCAGCGCCGCTCGGGGCGACCCGGCACTGGACGGCCCACCTGCCGGGAGGGTGCGGCTGCGCCGCGCTGTCGCACCCCCCGCCCGGGCTCGTGAGCCTGACCGGCCTCGTCGTCACCCTCGATGTGTTGCTGCTGGTGCTGGCACTCTGGCTGACGGCAACAAATCGAAGGGCACGGGTGGGAAAATCCTCGCCGTGATGTGGTTCCAGCGACTGAGGGGGCTTTCCCGATGACCGACGTCCAGAGCTCGGCGACGCGTGCGCTGCTCATCGAAGATGACCTTTCGGTGCGTGAAGCGGTGGCGAGCGCCTTCGAAGGGCTGGGCTTCTTGGTGCGCGCCGAGGTGACCGGAGAGTCCATGAGCCAGACGGTCGACGAGTTTCGGCCCGATGTGGCGATCATCGATATCCAGTTGCCGGCGGGACCGAACGGGTTCCAACTGGCCCGCCAGGTGATCGCCCAGGCGGGCGTGCCGGTGGTGTTCCTCACGGCGGCGGACGGATTGGACGACCGGTTGGCCGGGTTCGAGGCGGGGGGTGACGACTACGTCGTGAAGCCGTTCGCCATGGCGGAGCTCCTGGCCCGGGTGCGGGCGGTGCTGCGCCGCAGCGGCCGCATGGACTCACCGGTCATCGAGGTCCGCGACCTGCTCATCGACGACAACGCCAAGCAGGTCCTACGGGGAGGCGTCGAACTCGACCTCACGCCCACCGAGTTCGAGTTGCTCTCGGTATTGGCCCGGGCTCCGAATCAGGTGTTTTCCAAGGGTCAGTTGCTGTCGCAGATCTGGGGTTTCGACTCCTACGACCCCAACCTGGTGGAGGTGCATGTGAGCGCCCTGCGCCGCAAGCTGGATGCCAACGGGCCGAGGCTGGTGCACACGGTGCGTGGCCGGGGATACGTGTTTCGTCCCTGATGTCGAAAGCGTCGAAGCCGTCGAAGCCGTCGAAGCCGTGGCTGCGGTCGCTGCGGTGGCTGCGGTCGCTGCGGTCGCTGCGGTGGCTGCGGTGGCTCTGGCGGGGCGTCAACCGGCTGTTGTCGGGAAGTTGGTGGGGCAGCGATGCCGCCCCCACCCGGCAAAGCACCGGCGCCGCCCTGGTCGTGCTGTCCGGGGTCGTGGCGTTGTTGGGCGTGGCCGACCACGTGACCGGCCCTGTGCTGTCCATGGCGGCGTTCTATCTGATCCCGACGGCCATCGGGACCTTCCTCGGTGGTCGCCGGCCCGGCATGTTGTTGGCGCTGGAAAGCGGACTCACCACAACGGTGGCAGCCTTCTTCAGTGACAAGGACGACCCGGTTGTCTTCGTGCTCAATGGCGTGCTCCTCCTCATGATCCTTTCGGTCCTGGTCGCGCTGATCGCGGCCGCGCGGGAGAAAGCCGTGGCCGCGGGTGACTCGGCCCGGCAGCGCAAGGAGTTCTTGAGCTACGCCGCCCACCAGCTGCGCACCCCCCTCGCGGGGATCCGAGCGTCGACTGATGCGCTGCTCGTCAATGGAGCCACCAGCCAGCAGGAGCGATTACTGGTCAACCTGTCGCGAGAAGCAGACCGGGCGGGCCGGCTGCTCTCGTCCCTCCTGCAGATGGCGCGTGTCGATCAAGGCGAGGTGGGGACGCTCCAGGCGACTGACGTGGTCGATCTGTGTCGGACCGAACTCGACCGGGCCAAGGTGGGCAACCAGGCAGTAAAGACCAGTTTGGTCGTGCGCGGCCCCCGGCCCCAGCTCGTGCTGCTGGCAAGCGAGGCCACCAAGAACGCTCTGGCGAACCTGCTGGACAACGCCCGCCGCCATGCGCTCGCTGAGGTCACCGTCGAGGTCGGGGCAACGCCGGCCATGATCGAGATTGCCGTGGCCGACGATGGCCCGGGGCTGCCCGATGGAGGCAACGAGCGGGTATTCGAGCGTTTCGTAAGTTTGGACGGCAAAGGCGGCAGCGGGCTCGGCCTGCCGATCGCCCGCGGCCTGATCGAAGCCCAGGGCGGGCGCCTGACCTACGAGGACCGGCGCTTCATGATCCGCATCCCCAACCGCCGCCCTGCGCCCGTGCCGACCCCTTGAGCGGGGTGGTGCTGGTACCGGATTATTCGGTAGCCAGTATCAAGATCGATGCTGTCCCTGCCGGATGCGTGCCGTCGCCGCCGGATGCGTGCCGTCGCCGCCGGATGCGTGCCGTCGCCGCCGGATCGTTGACCGTGGTCAGAGTCCCTTGAGGAACTTGGCGGCGATCGGCGCCGCGACCATCCCGCCGACGCCACCGCCCTCGATGACCACGGCAAAGGCCACGTCGTCGCGAAAGCCGATGAACCAGGCGTGGGTGGCCGGCGGAGTGGCGTTGCCGAACTCGGCGGTGCCCGTCTTGCCGTACACCGGCGAGCCGCCGGCGACCCTGGCCGGAGCGCCCGAGCCGCCGGCGACCACGGCGGCCATCATGGACCGCAGGCCGGTGACGACCGGCTGTGGGAGCGCCACGCCTTTAGCGGTGTCGTCCGCCGCGCCGACGACCAGCCGGGGGGGATGGACCGTCCCCCCCGCCACTGCGGCCGCTACGCCTGCCATCTGCAAGGGACTGGCAAGTACCCGGCCCTGCCCGATGGCGCTCGCCACTTTGTCCACTTCGTCGACCGGAGTCGGTATCTGACCCCCGAAGACGGGCAATCCGGGTTGGGGCTGGGTGCCAAAGCCAAATTGGCCGGCCATCGAGAGAAGGGCCGAGGCCGGCAAGTTGCCGGCCATGCTGATGAACGCGGTATTGCACGAGATCGCGAAAGCCCGCTGGAACGAGATGTCCGGCGAGGACTCGCCCTCGAAGTTCTTGAAGGTGCGGCCTTGCACCGTCAGGGTCTTCGGGCAGACGGTCGGGCTGTCGGGGGTCAGGCCGCTGGCCAGTAGGGCGGCGCTGGTAACGACCTTGAACGTCGAGCCCGGCGGATACTGGCCGGTGAGCGCTCGATCGAACGGCGTCGTGTCGGGTCGGCTCACGGCGGCGAGAACCTCGCCCGTCGAGGCACGGATTGCCACCAGGGCCGCGGGCTGCTTGACGGAGTTCAGGGCGGCTTCGGCCGCCTGCTCGGTGTGAAGGTCGATCGTGGTCTGGACCGGTTTCCCGGCCTTGCCGCTGATGGTGAAGATGGGCCCGGAGCCGACCGTGGCGCCATCGGCGGCGACGACCTGGATGATGCCCCCGGGCGTACCGGCCAGTTGCCGCTCGTACTGGGCCTCGATCCCCACCTGACCGATGCTGTCGCTGGCCTCGTAGGGCGCCCCCATCTGCCGCAACTGTTCTGCGGTGATGGGCCCGACCGAGCCGACGACGTGCGCCGCCAGGTCGGGGGTCACGCTCGTCTGGCCGGTGTGACGCTGAAACCGAGTCCCCGGAACGCGGAAAATAATCGGCTTCACCTGGTCATAGCGGGCGGCCGACAGATCGACGACGGGCACGAACTGTGTGGGGTGGGCGGCCGCCGATTTGAGGGCCGCGGTGATCGCGCCGGAGTCGATTCCGGCCTGGGTGAGGGCGGTCGTCACCAAGGCGGGGCTGGCGACGGCGTTGCCTTGGAGCCCGACGGTGATGACATCGGCGGGTCCCGCCAGCACGGTTCCCCCGGCACCGAGGACGGGAGCGCGGGGGGGCCAGGTGCGTTGCACGCTGAAGTGGCCACCGGCTGGGAGGGTGGGGTAGATCGCGGCCGGGGTCCACTCGACCATCCAGCGGCCGAACACCCGGGCCAGGTGGACGGTGCCGGGATGGTCCCAGGTTCCCAGGCCGGCCAGCACGAGGTGCGATGTGTAGGCGGCATCGGCGGTGCTGCCGTGGGTCTTCACCGAGTCCAGCCGGTACTGCCAGCTGGCCACGTTCAGGTCATCGATGACGCGCTGGTGGATCGCCGCGAAGTCAGTTGGCGGGTGCTCGACGAGCAGGGCCATGGCGGCGAAGTCGCGGCGGGACCACGCCGCCAGGTAGGACTGCGCCACGGGGGTGGCCGGGGCACCACTCGTGCGGGTGAGTGTGATGACCGCGAGGGCCGCGCCGACGAGGACGACTGCGACGACAAGGGCCAGCACAAGGGGGGACCGAGGTAGGGCGATGCGTCCAGTGGGGGCGGAATGCCGGCCGGCGCCGCTTAGTCGCGGCGGGCGGGCGGGTCGTCGTCTCGGGCCGTTTGGGGCAGCGGCTTGGCG
>JAUTXM010000516.1 GCA_030838025.1 Acidimicrobiaceae bacterium | reverse complement strand
CGTCTCGGCCAGGGCCATCGGGGTGCGGCGCTGGAGCGGGGTGCGGCCCGCCAGGTTGGTGTTGTGGTAGGCGTGGCCCAACTCGTGGGCGAGGGTCTGGACGCAGTCCAGCGACCCGTCGAAGTTGAGCAGGACCCGGCTCTCGTCGTCGCGAACCGACATGCAGAAGGCGCCGCCGCGCTTGCCTGAGCGTGGCTCGGCGTCGACCCACCGTTCGGCCAGCGCCCGTTCGGCCAGTCCCGCCAGGGTGGGCGAGAACCCTCCGAACGCTTCTTCGACTGCGGCCACCGCTTGAGGCCACGTCACCTGGCTCTCGCCCGGCACTGGGGCGACGAGGTCCCACCAGGCCAAGGCGCCGCCGGTGCTCCCGCCGAGGAGGCGGGCCTTGGCCCGCAGGAAACGGCGAAAGTCGGGGAACGACTCGACCGCCGCGGTCTGCATGGCGTCGAGTGCGGCCCGTTCCACGCAGTTGGCGAACAGGGCGGGCGCCAAGGCGTCGGGCCAGCCTCGCTGGCGATTGACCGTGTTGGCCTCGCCCTTGATGGCGTTGAGGGCCGCGGCCAGCGGGACCTCGGCGGAGGCCCAGGCGGCCAGTTCGGCTGCGTGGGCCCGGCGGCGGAGCTCGGGGTCGGGGTGGGTCGCCATGCCACGCAGCTCGGTGACGGGCACGGCCCGACCGTCCAGGTCGCCGGTGAGGAGGGAGGTGAGATCCCCGTGGAGCCTGTTCCAGGCCACGGCGCCGGTGAGGTGCAGGTCGGCGTACAACCCCTCTTCCGGCTCGGACATCTGATGGCGGGCTGCGACGGCGCCCTGGCGCAGCGCGTGGCTGTGGTTGGCGGCCACCTCGCTGGCGGCGATCAGGGCGTCGGGGCTCAGCCGGTCGACCCAGGCATCGAGGCGGGAGGTGAGCTTCTGCAGACCCGCCTGATCGGCCTGCAGCTGGGAGAGCACGGTCGCCGCCTCGTCATCTCGGGCATCGGTCGCCAGCCGGCCCGCCAGGTACGACCGCAGGAGCCGTACCTGGTCGAGCAGGTCGTTGGTCGCGGCCACGACCTCGTCGAACGCCGCCACGGTGCCGGGGGTCAGGGCGACCGGGTCACCGCGGCGGACGTCGAAGCGGTCGTACATCGCCGCCAGGCGAACCAGCTCGGCCGAGAAGCGCTCCTGGGCGGCGGCGAACTCCCGGGACGCGGTCCCGTCGAACAGCGACGAGAGGTCCCAGCGAGGTGGTGCGACGGTCATGGCGGTGCAGGCTACCGAGCGGTTTGCCGGCCTCGACCGTCAGCCTGGCTCACCAGCGGTGAGCAATGTCCACGACCAGCCGGGGGTTGCTCCCCTGAGCGTCGACGGTGAATACCCGGAATGGCAGGCGGGCCCGGACGCCGATCCCGAACGACTCGTAGCCCTCGAAGCCACCGGCACCGGCGACCTGGCGCAAGGTCTGAAATCCCCGGGCGTCAGGGAACGGCCCGTGGAAGAGCGGCGAGGTGCTCGGTGTCCGCATCGACACCTGGAGGAACGCCCCGCCGAGGAGGGGAACCGGAGTTCCGGCGCCGTCGGTGGTCACCTGGGAGACGTAGCGGACCTCGTTGAATCCTCGTTGGCCGTCGAAGACGACCCGGTCGTAACAGTCGTGCTGCCCCGCCCGGATGGAGGTGACATCGCCCGCTCCGGTGCCGGTCTTCGGGAGAGAGCCCCAGGTGATGCCGCAGGAGCCGGCGCGGGTGAGCGCGCCCGCCCCGGCCGGTGCTGCGATCACCGCCACTGTGGCCATCACCAGCCCCGCCAGTGCGATCGTGAGGCGTCGTCGGGAACCGTTCATTTTGTTGTGCCCCTTTCCTGGGATCCATGTGGAGTGCACGACTGACGCTGGTGGGGGCCGAGGGGTTGACACCGAGGCGGCGGCCTGGTCCGTTTGGCCCTTTCTGCGACAGGTTGTCAACCGGGCGGCGCCGTCGAGCGTCTGTCACCTTCGGCCGCTTCCCCGCCGGTACGATCCCTGGGATGGACCCGGCGCCTGATCTGTCGATCCTCGACGATCTCGAGACCGAGTTGCGAGACGTGGAGCACGCGCTGCATCGCCTGGACGACCGCAGTTACGGGCTTTGCGAGGTGTGTGGCGATCCGATCAGCGAGTCCCGGTTGGAGGCGTCGCCGGCCGCAAGGTTGTGCCGCGACGATCACTCGGCGTAGCGCCCGCGCGCTAGAGCGGGGTGTTGCCGTGCTTGCGCGCGTGCAGCTGTTCCCGCTTTGACGCCAGCATCCGAAGGGCCGACGCCACGGCCGACCGGGTCTCGGCCGGGTCGATGATGCGGTCCACGTAGCCCCGCTCGGCCGCGATGTAGGGATTGAGGTATGCCTCGCGGTACTCGTCGACCAGGCGGGTTCGCTCGGCGGCATCGATCTTGCGATGGAGGATCTGGACCGCGCCCTCGGCGCCCATCACGGCCACCTCGGCGCTGGGCCAGGCCAGGCAGATGTCGTTGCCCATGGTCTTGGAGTCCATGACGATGTAGGCCCCGCCGTAGGCCTTGCGCAGGATCAGCGAGACGCGCGGGACCGACGCCTCGGCGTAGGCAAACACCAACTGGGCCCCGTAGCGGATCATGCCCCGCCATTCGAGGTCCTTGCCGGGCATGAATCCCGGCGTGTCCACGAGGGTGACGATCGGAAGGTTGAACGAGTCGCAGAACGACACGAAGCGGGCACCCTTCTGCGACGCCGCGATGTCGAGCGTGCCCGCCATGGCCAGGGGTTGGTTGGCGACGACGCCCACCGACTGGCCGTCGACTCGAACCAGGGCGGTGACCATCTGGGGCGCCCACGTGGCTCGCAGCTCCAGGAAATGCCCGTCGTCGGCCAGCGCCGAGATCACCTTGCGGACGTCGTAGGAGCCCGTCGCCTTGGTCGGCAGCAGGTGCTGCAGCTCCGGGGTGGGCCGGTCGGGCGGGTCGTGTCGGGGTCCCGATGGCGCGGTGTCGTCGGTGTGGTCGGGCAGGAACGAGAGGATGTCACCCAAGGCGTCTACGGCATCGGCCGTGCTGGCCACTGCCAGGGCGGCCACGCCGGTCGAGCGGGCGTGAACGGCAGTCCCGCCCAGTTGGGCCGGGGTCAGCTCTTGGCCGGTCATCTGCGCCACCATGGCGGGGCCCGACAGATAGGCCAAGGCGTCGCCGCTCATGACGACCATGTCGGCAATTCCGAGCAGCAGGGCCGGCCCGGCCAGCGCCGGGCCGACCACGGCGAGGAGTATGGGCACCACGCCCGACGCGGCGGTGAGCGCCTTGGCCGCGGCGCCCCACCCGTGCAGGGCGGCCAAGCCGGCGCGCACGTCGGCGCCGCTGGTCGACAGCACAGCGACGAGTGGAAGCCGAACCTCGAGGGCCAGACGGGCGGCGGCGGCCATGGTGGCGCTGTCGGCGTCGCCCAAGGCGCCGCGGCGCACGGCCGGGTCGACCCGGACCACGACCGCCCGCCGGCCGTGGGGTCCGAACGGCTCGACCGCGGCCGACGTCGACCCAGGCACCAGCGCCCGCAGGGAGACTCGGGTGTCGCCGGGTGCCCGGGCGATGCCGGGGGCGGGGCTGGCCCGGCGTTCTGGGGGCCGGTCCGCGGTCGGGTCGGTCCTCGCGACCGGACCTTCGTCGCCTGCGGGCGCGTCAGTGGTCGGCTCGGCGCGGGACATGGTTATGGGACAGCCTGGCCGCGCCGGGGGTTACCCGCCAGCCGCCGGTCGGGTACCGGCTACTCGTCGCTCTCCAGGCCGCGGGCCATGAGGAAGCCACGAGCCCGCTCGGTCTTCGGATACCGCTGGACCAGGTCCCAGAACGTTCGATCGTGGCCCTGGACGACCAGATGGGCCAACTCGTGCACGATGACGTAGTCGAGCACCCAGGTGGGCTCGCCGACCAAACGCGACGAGATGCGAATGGTCCCCTCGCTCGGGGTGCACGAGCCCCAGCGCCCCTCCTGGTTGGTCACCCACCGGATGCTGTCGGGCGTGGGCAAGCGATACCGGGTGGCCAACTCCTTGGCCCGACGCTCGAGGTCGACCTCGTCGGTCGCTTGCTTGCGTTCCATGCGGCGGACCATCTCGGCGACCCACCGTTGCTCCTCGAGCTTGGTCATGGTGGCCGGGATCGACAGCCGAAGCACACCGTTGACCCGGCGGGCCTGCACCGTCTTGCGACGCCGGGCGCTGCGAACGACTTCAACGTTCATGGCAGCGAAGCTAGCGGCCGGGTGTGTCCATAACCCCGGACCTGGCGAGCTCGCCGCCGTCTCCTTCACCGCCGTCGGCCTTCCGTCGGTCCGGACGGAGCAGTGACACAACCTCGCCGGGCCGGAGCCCCTCTGCAGTCGCCTCGATCCACAGACCAGAAAGGTGGGCGAAGCGGTGCGCCGGCGCGTCGAGGGAACGGCACAGCGCACTGATCACGCCCCCATGGGTAATAACCAGGGTGATGTCGTCGGGCCTCTTGCGCGCCACGCGGGCGACCGCGGCCGAGATGCGAGCGACGAACGCGTCACGCTGTTCGCCGCCGGGCGTCGAGAACAGGCGGCCCTCGCGCCACGCCTCGACGGCGCCCGGCCATCCGGCCTCGATCTGGGGCCGGGTCAGCCCGCTCCACGCCCCCACGTCGTACTCCCGGAGGCCGCCATCGTGGTCGATCGGTCCCGCGACGGGAAGCCCGAGGGCAATATGGCCCGCGGTGGCGCGGGCTCGGTGCAGGTCGGAGGACACCACCGCCGTGATAGCCATCGGCCGCAGGAGCGGCCCCGCCTGGGCGGCCTGCGCCTCGCCCCGGGGCGACAGGGGCGGATCGGCCAAACCCTGCCAGCGGCCTTGGGCGTTCCACTCCGACTCGGCGTGGCGCAGCAACAGGAGTCGGGTCATCACCCCGAGTCAAGCACGGCCCGCCCGGCGCCGGGGTAACCTCCGGCCCGCCCGGTATCGGGCTAACCTCATCCCGCTCGCCGAGATCGAATCTCGAGTTCGGATTGGAAAAAGGGCTGTTGCTCTGACAGGTCCCATGGCTACCCTTCGCCTCTTCGCCGCCGCTCGTGTGGCCGCCGCTACGTCGGTCGAGACGATCAATGCCAGTACCGTTGGTGCGGTGCTGGCCGAGGCGGGCGCCCGCCATGGGGCGCATTTCGTCGCCGTACTCGGGCAATCCCGGGTATGGCTCAACGGGGAACCGACCGAGCTCGATGCGCCCGTGTCGGACCGCGACGAGATCGCGGTGCTCCCACCGGTGTCGGGGGGCGGTTGAGCGTGGACGACGCCGCCCTCTTGGGGGCGGCGGAGCGCTTTCGTGCCGGGGCCCCGCAGGCCCGCTCCCGCTCGCGGGTCCCGCGACCGCCGGTCGCGCCGGTCGCGGTACCCCTGCCGGTGCCCCCTGAGCCGCCGCCGCCGCCGGCGCCGCCCGCGGCGGCGCAACCGAAGCGGCCGTCGGTGCCGCGTCACCGGATCGTGCGCCGGCGAAATCCCGGCCGTCCCGCCCTTTCCCAGCCAACCGGCCCCCATATTCGCCTCGGCATCTTGTGGTGTGCGGTCACCCTCGGCGTTCTGCTCGCGGGACCGGTCTGGCTGGCCGGCTGGCTGGCGCTGGTGGCGGCCATGGCCGCCGGGTCGGCGGCGAGGACCTGGGGCACGGCGGCGATGGTGCAGCGCGTGCCGCACAACCGGCGAGCCCGGGTCCAACCGCCGGCGGCGATCGCCGCCCTGTTCGCCGCCTGCATCACCGTGGCGGGGCTGGCAGGTGGACTGGTCGTGGCGGTGGTGGCGGCCACGGTCGCAGTCGCGCTGGTGGCGGCGGCCACCTTTGGCCCCCTGGGTCAGCCTGACGGCCTCCGGCGGGTCGTCATCGTGCTCGGGCCCGGCCTGGCCGCTTCCGGCTTGGTGATGGCCCGGGCGCAGGGCCTGGCCGTGGGCTTGGTGCTGGCCGGCATGGTGACGGTGTTCGACTCGTCGGCCTTCTTGATCGGAACCGGTGCCCCCAACCGATGGGAGGGCTCGGTGGCGGGCGTGGCCAGCATCGCCGCCCTCACGCTGTTCGTGGCCGCGGTGCTGGCTCCACCGTTCACCGGCGCCAGCCCGTGGCTGCTCGGTGGCACGGTGGCGCTGCTGGCGCCGGTCGGGCCGGTCGTTGCCCGATGGGTCACGGGCGACAAGGACGCGCCGGTGCCGGCACTACGCCGTCTTGACTCGCTCTTCCTGGTCGGCCCGGCATGGGTGGTCGGCGTGGCGTTGGTGCTTCATCGCTGAGCGCCCTGACGGCGCGAGCGGGCCTCGATGTTTCAGGCCTTCTTGGTCTCCCAGAAGATCCTGTCGATCTCGGCGATCTGGTTGAGCAAGTCCTCGGCCACGGCGACGTCGTTGGTCTGCTTGGCCTGACCTGCGGCCTTGGTCGCCTTCCAGAACAGCTCATGCAAGGTGGGGTGCGCCTCCAGGTGCGGCGGCTTGAAGTAGTCGGTCCACAGCACCCAGAGGTGGTGCTTGACGAGCTCCGCACGCTGCTCCTTGATGACGACCGCCCGGGTCTTGAACACGTCGTCGTCGGACGCGTTGAACTTCTCCATGCATCCTTTGACCGATTCGGCCTCGATGCGGGCCTGGGCGGGGTCGTAGACGCCACAGGGGAGGTCGCAGTGAGCATGAACCGTAACGGGTACCGAGAATCGGTCGAGCGCGCAGAACAACGCCGGGAGAATGCGCATGCCAAGCTCCTTGCTGTCGGGTAGTCCGGGATCGGGGTGTTTTTATTGACATTAGTTGCTAAATCCCGTGTTCCCATTTAGCCGGCTGGTCAAGCGGGTGATCGTCGAGGGGTCGAGCATGGAGCCGGCCTTGGCGGCCGGTGATCGCCTGGTCGTCATTGCACCGGTCCGGCTGCGCCGGGGCCACATCGTCGCCGTGGCCGATCCTCGCGACGCCCACCATCTGTTGGTGAAACGGGTGACATCCGTCGATCGCCACCGTCGACTGGTCGTGGTCGAAGGAGACAATCCCGACAAGAGCACCGACAGCCGGGTGTTCGGCCCGGTCGACCGGGGGGCCATTCTGGGCCGAGCGGTGTATCGCTACGCGCCAACTGCGCGCAGCGGACCGATCGGCGGAGGCCGATGAGCGGTACGATCGCCTGGGATGGCATCTGCATCGCTCGAAGCCCTATTGGATCCGGCCTATCTCGAAGGACTGCCGGCGCTCCCGATCGACGAGATCAGGAACCGCCGCGACCAGGCCACCGAGGTCGAAGTCGGCCTCTCCTACGTCCGCCGACTGGTGCAGGGCCGGCTGGATATCGTGCTGGCAGAGGTGCGCCAGCGGGAGACGGGCACGTCGGGGGGCGACATCGCCGACCTGGTCCAACGACTCCCCGAGATATTGGGCGAACGGATGCGGTCGCCGGGAACGGGACGGTTGCCGACGCTGATGGCCCCGGCCGAGCCCGAACTGTCCGAGATGTACCGGCTCGACGAGATCGTCGATGCCGAATCCCTCGGGACCCTGCCGCAGCGCAGCGAGGTCGAGTTGCGCCAGATCGTCGACGCACTGGCCGAGTTCGAGCACGAGGTCTCGGGCGGGCGCCGGTCGGTGCACGACGTGATCGACCAGTTGCAGGACGAACTCGTGCGTCGTTACAAGACCGGTGAGGCCAATGTGGACACACTCCTGTCGTGACGACGACGACGTGACCGAGCTGTCGTGAGCGAGACCAAGGGGCGGGTCGTGCTGGTAGTTGACGACGACGACATGATCAGACGGTTGGTACGAACCGTGCTGGAGGCCGACGAGTTCGAGGTCGCAGAGGCGACGGACGGGGAGTCGGCCCTGGCACTGGCCACGACAACCGAACCGGCCGTCGTGGTGCTCGACATCATGATGCCGGGTCTCGACGGTGTCGAGGTGTGCCGGCGGCTGGACCACGAGCGGGTGAAAGTCATCGTCCTGACCGCCCGCGACGACCCGGACTTGGAAAACGACTGCCGGCTGGCGGGCGCCAACGCCTTTGTCACCAAGCCGTTCTCCTCGATCGAGCTACTCGATCTCGTCGCCGAGCTCATCGGGACCTGAGATGACCACCGACGTGTTCAACGCCGATCCCGGGCTCTCCGACCCGGAGCGATTCGAGCGCCAACTCCATCAGCTGGCCAAGGACGCCGTGGCCGCCTACCGCAAGGCGAAGTCCCGGGCCACGGAGCTGGAAAACGCCCTGGCCACCCTCGAGACGGCATTCCTGGAGACGGTGCGGTCGTTGGCGTTCGTGGTCGAGGCCAAGGATGCCTATACCGGCCAGCACCTCGAACGATGCCGGGTCTACGGCGTGGCGGTGATGAAGGCGCTCAACATCCACGACGACTATCCCGACGCCCAATACGGCTTCTTGTTGCACGACGCCGGCAAGGTCGGCGTGCCGGAGCGAATCTTGGGCAAGCCGGGACCGCTGACCGCGGCCGAGTGGCGGGTCATGAGGACCCACCCCCTTATTGGCTACCAGATCGTGTCGGGTATCCCCTTTCTCAAGAATGCCGCCGAGATCGTGCGCTCCCACCACGAGATGTTCGACGGATCCGGGTACCCCGCCGGCCTGCGGCGCGACGAGATACCCGTTCCCGCCCGGGTCTTCTCGGTGGTCGACGCCTTCGATGCCATGACGACCGACCGGCCCTACCGCAATGCGTTGTCGCTCGACCACGCGGTGGGCGAGTTGCGGCGGATGGCGGGGACGCAGTTCGACCCCGACGTGGTGACCGCATTCGTGCCATTGGCCGAGGAGTTCGCCCCGCCCGGATTACCCGCATCGACGACTCAGCCCTAGGCTCGCTGCCCATGGTGGAGCTCCCTGATCGCTGGCGTGAGCTGGGCGAGTTCATCCGGGAGCAGCGATCGGGAGCCCGGCTGTCGTTGCGGCGGCTGTCGGACATGGCCGGGATCTCCAATCCCTACCTCAGCCAGATCGAACGCGGGTTGCGCAAGCCGTCGGCGGAGATCCTCCAGCAGATCGCCAAAGCGTTGCGGATCTCGGCGGAAACGCTGTATGTCCGAGCCGGGATCCTCGAGGAACGGGTCGACGGCCCGGGGTTGGTCGACGAGATCCTCCGGGACCCGACGCTCAACGAGGACCAGAAGCAAACCTTGATCCGGGTCTACCTCTCGTTCGTCCACGAGAACACCAACGGCGGCGTTCCCGTGGCGGCTCGTGGCGGAGGCGAGACGGCCACCGGTTCTGCGGGTGGCAGCAGCACCGATCCCGCGTCGGCGTAGTACGCCGCGGCCGGCGTGAGTTGGTTGACCGGCTTTGGTCGCGCCACGCTCGGCCCTGCACGCCCCGGCGGTTCTCCCCCGGCAAGGCCGCCTTGGTAGGGCGGGGACCTTTTCCCCAGACCGCCTTTTCGACCGAGTGGGATAACGGGGTGGTACGGGTAGGGTCTCACCGACCGTGCGTAGCCTGGCCGTCCTCTCGCTTCACACCTCCCCGCTGGCCCAGCCGGGTACCGGCGACGGTGGCGGCATGAACGTCTACGTGCGGGAGCTCTCGTCGGCGCTGGCTCGTTCGGGTGTCACCTGCGACGTGTTTACCAGGGCGTGGCATCCCGACCAGCCGCCGACGGTGTCGGTGGAGCCCGGGTTCCGGGTCCACCACGTCCCGGCCGGACCGCTCGCCCCCGTCGCCAAGGAAGTGCTGCCGGGCGTGATCGACGAGTTCACCGAGGGGGTGGGTGTGCGGCTGCGCCGCCTGGCCGCCGAAGGCATCGAGACCGATGCCATCCATGCCAACTACTGGTTGTCGGGCGTGGCCGGCCACGTCCTGAAGCACGAGCTGGACGTGCCGCTGATCTCGACGTTTCACACCCTCGACCGGGTGAAGGCCGAAGCCAGCCCCGAACAGCTCTACGCCGCGGAGCCGGCCCGGCGGGCCGAGGCCGAGGCCAAGGTGATCGGCTGCTCGGACGCGGTCCTGGCGTCGTGCTCGGTCGAGGCGGAGCAGCTGATCGAGTTGTACCAGGCTGACCCGGACCGCATCGAGATCGTGGCGCCGGGCGTGGACCACGCCTTTTTCGCTCCCGGCGACTACCGCCAGGCTCGCCGGGCGTTGGGTTTCGCAGCCGATGCCCCGTTGCTGTTGTTCGTCGGGCGCATCCAGCCGTTGAAGGCGCTCGGTGTTGCGGTCGAGGCGCTGGGCCACCTGGTGCACGGGCCGGCGGGCGAGCAGAAGTACTGGCGATCGGGCGGTTCGGGGCCGTTGCACCGGGCCACCCTCGTCGCCGTCGGTGGGCCGAGTGGACCTCAGGGCGATGCCGAGATGGCACGGGTGGGCCGGCTCGCGGAGCGGCTCGGGATCGCGGACCACCTCCGCCTGGTTGCGCCCCAGGGTCACGAGATGCTCTCGACGTACTACCGGGCCGCGGACGTGGTGCTCGTTCCCAGCCGCTCGGAGTCCTTCGGCCTGGTCGCCCTGGAGGCGTCGGCCTGCGGCATCCCCGTCGTGGCGTCCGCGGTGGGCGGCCTGACCACCCTGGTCGACCACGGTCGCACCGGCTTCCTGGTCGACGGGCGCGACCCCAAGGTGTTCGCCGACTACACCGCCCGCATCCTCCGGGACCGGGACCTGGCCCGCAGCATGGGTGATGCCGGGGTACGGCGAGCGTGGGGGTACACCTGGGCCGGGGCAGCGGAGCAGTTGCGCCGGCGCTACGCCGAGCTCACGTCCCGCAGCCTCGTCGAGTGCCGCTAGAGCCGCCTTCCGCATCTGTGCCGGCGTCTGCGTCTGCGCCGGCGTCTGCGCCGGCTTCTGATTCGGAGCTCGCCCGTTACCGCCGCACCATCGACGCCTGGGCGGAACACGAGGAGGCCAACAACCCGCTGATCGCGGCCGTCGATCGCGACCCCTCGCTTCCGCGCTGGTACGTGCGGATGCGCGGGGAGGAGAAGGCGATCATCACCGTGTGGCTGACGCTCGGCCAGCGGACGCTGCACTACGAGAGCTACTTCATGCCGGCGCCGGTCGAGCGGCAGGCCGACTGTTACGAGTACCTGCTGAGGGCCAACCTCAAGCTGTTCGGTATGCGCTTCGCCATCGGCGCCGAGGATGCGCTGTACCTGGTCGGGCAGATGCCTCTTTCGGCGGTCGACGACGCGGAGCTGGACCGCATTACCGGCTCGACGTACGCCTACTCGGAGCGTTTCTTCCGGCCCGCCATGACGATCGGATTTGGCGCGAAATTCGGGCGCTGATCTGCGCCAGGGCGGGCTGAAGAATCATGAAAAATCATGTCGAGACGTTTGCTGCACCGCATTTCGGGCGATACGCTCGGCGTCGCTGAGGACCCGAGGGGCGGAGCTCGTTCCTCGTTCGGGGAAGTGCGAGGGGCGCCGCGAGGTTCCTCGGGGCCTCGGCTT
>JAUTXM010000071.1 GCA_030838025.1 Acidimicrobiaceae bacterium | reverse complement strand
CAGCTCGTGGAAGTGCGGGGTACGGATCATGTCCGGAGTGCGAGGCCGGGGCAGGTCGATGGGCACCAGCGCCGCGACTCGGCCAGGGCGGGGGCTCATCACGGCCACCGTGTCGGCCAGGAATACCGCCTCGGCAATGGAGTGCGTGACCAGCAGCGTCGTGGTGACGCGCTCCGACCAGATGCGCAGCAGCTCCAGGTTGAGACGCTGGCGGGTCATCTCGTCGAGAGCCCCGAACGGTTCGTCCAGCAGGAGGATGTGCGGTTCGGTGACCAGGGCTCGGGCGATCGCCACTCGTTGCCGCATCCCCCCTGACAGCTGATTGGGCCGGGCCTTCTCGAAACCCTCGAGTCCGACCAGCCGGATCAGGTCAGTGATGGCCGCGTCCGCGATCGGCAGACCACTCACCTCGACGGGCAGGCGGATGTTGCCGCGCACGGAACGCCAGGGCAAGAGGGCGGCGTCCTGGAAGGCGATGCCCAGGTGATGGTTGCGCCGGGCGACCGAGGGCGGCTCCCCGTGGATGGCGGCCGTTCCCGACGTCGGCTGTTCGAGATCAGCCAATACCCGCAGAACAGTGGATTTGCCGCATCCGGAGGGGCCCAGGAGTGCCAGGAACCCGCCCTGGGGGGTCACCAGATTGACGTCGTCGATCGCGGTGATGGTGCTGCGACCCAGACGGAAGACCTTCGACAGGTGCTCGATACAGATGCCGTCGCCAGCGACCCGCCCGGCGCCGGTGGCGGCCGCGCCCGCCGCACCCGCGGCGTCCTCGGCGGGCGCCACGAGGTCACGGCCGTTGCCGTCGAGCGTCCCGGTCATGAGCGGACCGGGGCGATCAGATCGTTCCTTGGGTAGGTACCGCCTTGAGGTCGCCGTGCGTGGCGTAGATCTCGTCCAGCACCGTCATGTCGAACAGCTGGCCGGCCGTCACGGTGGTGCCCCCGAGCGCCAACGTCGAGACGTTCTGGGTCTGCGACGCCGGGGTGATGTAGAACAACCCATTGGTCAGGGCGTCGCCCTCGGCGATCAGCTTGTTCTGTTCGACCGATTGCTTCTGGGCGGCCGGCAGCGTGCCCGAGGTCGGGAAGTCCTTGATGGTGGCCTGGGCTGGATTGTCGGGGTGCGAGATGCACTCCCGCCAAGTGATGATCTCGGCGGTCATGGCCGCCTTGACCTTGGCCCGATCGCTCTTCAACGAATCCGCCTTCACGATGTAGACGTTGCCGATCTCGGGATAGTTGTAGTCGGCCAGCAGGAACGTCTTGGTTGCGATGCCCTTCAGCCCCAGCTGGATGGGTTCGTTGGTGATGAACGAGAACCAGCCGTCGACCTGGCCCTGGGCCAGCGGTGCGGGATCGAAGCTCGCCACCACCTTGGTGATCTGCGAGGGGGTCAAGTTGTTGGCCTTGAGGAACGCCGCCCACACGGCGTCGTTCACCGATTGCACGCCGATCTTCTTGCCGATCATGTCCTGGGGGGTGTTCACCGGCTTCGACGCCAGGGACATGATGCAGAACGGGTTCTTCTGGTACTGGGTGCCGATCACCTTGAGCGGTGATCCCTTCTGAATGGCGGCCGCGGTCGAGTCGAGCGAGGTGACCGCAACGAGCGCGTTGCCCGTCAGGACCACCGTCTCCTGAGGAGTCGCGGTCGGGCCGGCGGGGATGAGATTGACGCTCGAGAATCCCTGCTGGGTGTAGTAGCCCTTGTCCTTCGCCAGGAACTCGCCCCCCGACTCGACGTCGGGAACCCACGGCAGGTTGAAGTTCAGCGTCCCGAAGTTCACCGCGGTCGGTGTCCCGGCACTGGTCGGGCTGGTCGAGGTCGTCTTCGACTTGCTGCACGCCTCCAGCAAGCCTGGTCCGGCAACACCGAGCAGCGCCGCACCCCCGAGCAGCTTGGCGCCTCCCCGTAGGAATGCCCGCCGATCGACCGCCCCGGCACCATCCATGTTGCGTCGCCCCTTCGTCATATTTCCCTTTCTAGGCCCTCTCGCTGCCGGCTACCCGTCTGGTTGCCGATGATTGCCGACGGCGTCGTTCGAGCGGTTAGGGGACAGGGACCTGCGCCCCTGCCCTCCGATCGCATCCCCCTGATTGGTTGCCGAATCGATGTCGTGACGGCGGAAGATCGTATCGGGTGATGCTGAGCACGGCGTGACCACGCGATTGCGAGTCCTTGTCGACTTCCTTTCGCGTTCCCCCGGCGCGGCCGCTGGCCTAGCGTCGAGCGATGCCCGCACCCGACACGGCCGATCCCGACAGGGCCGATCTCGACAGGGCCGATCTCCTGGTCACCGGCGCCGAGCTGGTCGCCACCGTCGACGACGACCGGCGGGAGATCCCCGGCGGTTGGGTCGCCATCAAGGCGGGGCTGATCACGGCCATCGGCGGCCCGACCGAGCCCGCACCGCACGCGACCAGTGTGCTCCGAGCCGACAACTGCCTGGTCACACCGGGTCTCATCAACACCCACCACCACATCTACCAGAACCTGACGCGTTCGTACCGTCCCGCGATCAACGGCTCGCTCTTCGACTGGCTGAGCACCCTCTACCCCCTCTGGGCGGGACTCGACGAAGAGGCGATCTACCTGTCTACCTGGGTCGGGTTGGCGGAGCTGGCGCTCGGCGGTTGTACGACCACGACCGATCACCTCTATGTCCACCCCAAGGGCGCAGGCCAGCTGATCGACGCCGAGATTGGCGCGGCGCACCAGCTGGGGTTCCGTTTTCACCCCACCCGGGGATCGATGAGCCTGTCGCAGAAAGACGGCGGCCTCCCCCCGGACTCGGTCGTGCAGGACGACGACGAGATCCTGGCGGACTGTGAACGCCTCGTCGCGACCCACCACGACCGCTCCTGGGGTTCGATGGTTCGCATCGCCCTCGCCCCGTGCTCGCCGTTCTCCGTCACCCCCCGGTTGATGGAGGCGACGGCAGCGCTGGCCGAACGCCTCGACGTCCGGCTCCACACCCACCTGGCCGAGGATCCCGACGAGGACCGCTACGCAGCCGAGACGTTCGGGATCCGCACCGTCGACCACTTCGAACGGGTGGGCTGGCTCTCCGAGCGCACGTGGGTCGCCCATTGCATCTATCCCAACCCGTCCGAGGTGGCCCGCCTCGGTGCGGCGGGCGTCGGCGTGGCCCACTGCCCGTCTTCCAATTGCCTCATCGGGGGCGGCGGGATCGCACCGGTGTCCGATCT
>JAUTXM010000513.1 GCA_030838025.1 Acidimicrobiaceae bacterium | reverse complement strand
CCACCACGACCAGCACCACCGAACCGCCGCCCCCGGACACCACGACCACCGCCGTGCCCACCGGCGGGTTCCCCTAAGGACCCGGCGCGTACCTGAATCGATCCCGACCCGACCGGGGACGCCTGTGGTCGGGCAACGCCTGATCGAGTGGCAGTTCTCCCGACCTTGTCAGTTCTCCCGGATTTGTGACGGCAAAACTGCCCAAGCCCGCCAAACTGGCAATCGATCCGGTCCGTCCACGCCGCCCCCACGAACCGGCGGCATCTGAACGCGGTCGTCGAAGGATGCGTTTGCAGCGACAATGGAGTTGATGCCTGAACCACACCTGACGTCTGGCGCCTCGGCCGCCCGGCCCCGCCGGGCCCCGTGGATGATGCGGACCTACTCGGGTCACTCGACCGCGGCCGCCTCCAACCAGCTGTACCGCACCAACCTGGCCAAAGGCCAGACGGGACTGTCGATCGCCTTCGACCTGCCCACCCAGACGGGGTACGATCCCGACGCCCCCGAGGCCGCCGGTGAGGTCGGCAAGGTCGGCGTCCCGGTGGCGCACCTGGGCCACATGGCCCAGCTCCTCGACGGCATCCCCCTCGACGAGATGAACACGTCGATGACGATCAACGCCACCGCCGCCTGGCTGCTCGGGCTGTACGTGGCGCACGCCACCAACACCGGTGTCGACGCGCGCCTCCTGGCCGGCACCACCCAAAACGACATCGTCAAGGAGTACCTGTCCCGGGGGACCTACATCTTCGGCCCCGAGGCCAGCCGCCGGCTAACGGTCGACACCATCGCCTGGGCCGCCCACCACGCCCCGCGCTGGAACCCGATCAACGTCTGCAGCTACCACCTGCAAGAAGCCGGCGCGACTCCCGTCCAAGAACTCGCCTACGCCTTGGCGACCGCGATCGGAGTGCTGGACGCGGTTCGTGCGTCGGGTCAGATCGACCCCGCTGAGTTCCCCGCCGTGGTCGGCCGGATCAGTTTCTTCGTCAACTCGGGCATCCGCTTCGTCGAGGAAACCTGCAAGATGCGGGCCTTCACCCGGCTCTGGGACGGCATCTGCGCCCGCCGCTACGCGGTCGACGATCCCAAGCTGCGCCGCTTCCGCTACGGCGTCCAGGTCAACTCGCTCGGCCTCACCGAGTCCCAGCCGGAGAACAACGTGGCGCGCATCGTGCTCGAAACCCTCGGGGTGACCCTCTCGGCCGATGCCCGGGCTCGGGCCATCCAGCTCCCGGCCTGGAACGAGGCACTGGGCCTCCCCCGCCCCTGGGATCAGCAATGGTCCCTTCGAATCCAGCAGGTGCTGGCCTACGAGACCGACCTGCTGGAGTACGACGACATCTTCGAGGGTTCCAGGGTCATCGAAGCCCGCACGACCGAGCTCATGCAATCGGCGACGGCCGAACTCGACCAGGTGCTGGCACTGGGCGGCATCTTCTCCGAGGCGGGCATCGCCGAGGTCAAGGTCCGCCTGGTGCGCAGCCAGGTCGACCGCACCAGGAAGATCGAGACCGGCGAGTTGCCCGTGGTGGGCGTCAACGTCTTCACCACGACTGCCCCCTCACCGCTCGACGGCAGCGATCTCATCTTGCGCGTCGACCCGGCCGAGGAGGCGGCGCTGGCCGAGGAGGTGGGAAAATGGCGCGCCGAGCGCGCCGCGAGCGAGGTGGGCGCAGCGCTGGATCAGCTGCGACGAGCGGCCGAGGACGGTTCCAATGTCATGCCGGCAACCATCGCCCTCGCCCATGCGGGCGGGACCACGGGCGAATGGGCCGACACCTTGCGAGGCGTCTTCGGCGAGTACCGGGCACCCACCGGCGTGACGGGGTCCGTCGGCACTCGGGGGTCCGAGCTCTCCGCCGTCCGGGCGGCGGTCGCGTCACTGACGACCGACTTGGGTGGCCCACCGCGGATCCTGGTCGCCAAGCCCGGCCTCGATGGTCACTCCAACGGCGCCGAGCAGATCGCGGTGGCGGCCCGCGACTCCGGTTTCGAGGTGGTGTACCAGGGGATCCGTTCGACACCGGCCGAGATTGCCGCCGCGGCCCGGGACGAGGACGTCGACCTGGTCGGGCTGTCGATCCTGTCGGGATCGCATCTCTCGCTCGTTCCCGACGTGATGAAGGAACTGGCGGCCGCGGGCGTGTCGGTCCCCGTCGTCGTGGGCGGGATCATCCCGGCCGCCGATGCCGAGGAGCTCCGGCGCTGCGGGGTTGCTGCGCTGTACACGCCGAAGGACTTCGAGGTCACCCGGATCATGGCCGAGTTGGTCGAGCTCGTTCGTCGCGACCAGCCCCCTTTTCCCCAGTCCTGATCGATGGCGCCTCGACGGATCATCCCGTTGACCTATGGGTGGGAGACGCTGCCGAGGTCGGTTTCGATCCACGGCGCCGACCCGTCGATCCGGTTGCGCGAGCCCGTGCCGGGGGTGTTGCTCGAGCTCGACGGTGGGTGGCTGCTGCTCGACACCGGGTTCAACGACCCGCTCGTCCGGGACCCTGCGCTGTACCGGCGGTTCCATGGACGCAACCACGACATCCAAGCGCTCCTGCTGCCGGGTGCGACGGACTCGTTGGAGCAGGCGTTCGACCTCGTCGGCATCGACCCAGCCGACGTGGTCGCGGTCGCGCTCAGCCACCTGCACAACGACCACGCGGGCGGGCTACGCCACTTCGCCGATCGCGTTCCTGTCCATTGCCAACAGCGCGAGCTCGACTACGGGCTGCACAACCATCCAGAGGCCGAGCACCACGCGATCTTCCGTATCGACTTCG
>JAUTXM010000510.1 GCA_030838025.1 Acidimicrobiaceae bacterium | reverse complement strand
TCGAAGCCCAAGGAATGGACGTAGAAGCCGATGGCCTCGTCGTAGTCGCGAATCACGTGGCAGACGAGACCGATCGAGGGCACGCCTCCATGATGGACCCGCCGGCAGGCCGCAAGCCGCAAGCCGCACGCCGCAAGCCGCAAGCCGCACGCCGCAAGCCGCAAGCCGCAGACCGCAGGCCGCAGGCCGACGGCGGCGGTAGTCATCCGCACACCAGCTTGCTCCCGGAACCCGTCAGGTCGTCGCCCGCCGAGGGCTCCGCTCCGCGCTGAGTTGGAGATCGCTCCCGAACCTCGGCCCGGGTTCATGGCCAATCGCGGCGGCCGGCCCCTGTCGGCTACCGACCCGGGGCGTTGCGAGCGCTTCAGATCAGAACTGGTGCAGGTAGAACGGGGTGCCCTGGTCGTCGGCGCACAACGACTCCAGGCCGTAGGGGCGTTGCGCCACCTCACTGGCCTGACCGCCCATGCCCTGCACCCTTTGAACCGCCGCCGCGATGTCGTCGACCCGGTAACAAAGGATGACGCCCGCTGTCGCCGGCCCGGCTTCGGGCCTGGTGGTCATCCCGATCTGCGGGGCGACGCCGGAAACCTGCGCCCCTCCGGCGCGGCCGATGTTGAACGTCCAGGCGAACACACCGCGATAGAACTCGTGCGCCGCGTCCAGGTCGGGAACCACCATCGTCAGGTACGACACGTCGCCGTGGACGTCACCGTTGTGGAATTCTCGACCGGAGGCGGCGGGATCGGCGGGAACGGGTGGCATCTCGTGCAGGTAGAACGGGATGCCCTGGTTGTCATAGCCCTCGGCGGCCATGGCGTACGGCTCGCGGTGGGGGTCGCTGATCGTTCCCCCGTGTGCTCGGACAGCGGCGACCGCTGCGGTGATGTCGTCGACCCGAAAACCGAGCACTGCACCGGGCACCGCCTCGCCCTCCGACAGGCCCATCATCGGAACGATGTCGTCGACCTGCACCCCGTGCTCGCTGCTACCGGGGCTGAATCGCCAACCGAGGACGGCGCCGTAGAACGCCCGGCCCCGGGCCAGGTCGGGCAGCCCGAGGGTGATGTACGAGACGTCGCCGTGGCGGAAGCCGTTGCGTTGACGGATGGCCATTTCGGTGCTCACAAGATGCTCCTCTGGGATAGACGGGGGCACGGCTCGCAGCAGGCGGACACGCAGGGCGGCTGCGAATGCGGGGTCGGGTGCGAGGGGGGTGATCGGGGCGCGAAGCGCATCGAACGGATCGGCCCGCGACTCAGGCATCGATGCTCCCCTCGTAGACGTGGCGGAACTCGCGGCGGGCGCGCACCAGCAACGCCTCGGTCGCAGCCACGCTTCGTTCCAGGATGGTGGCGGCCTCGGGGACACTGAGGCCGTCCACGTAGCGCAGGGTCAGCGCGGCGCGATGTTGAGACGCGAGGCGGTTGAGCACCTCATGGGCGAGCCAGCGGTTCAACTCGACGTCCCACGGGTCGTCGACTTCGGCCGCCGATCCCTCAATTGCCTGGAACAGGCGCTCCTGTCGGGCTTGCCAGCGCCAGTGGTCCGCCAGTTTGTGCCGGGCCACTCCTATCAGCCAACCGACGGTCAGGGGCACGTCCTGGCGTCCCGCGGCGACCACCAGGAACGTCTCGGAGGTGAGGTCCTCGGCCACCGCCTGGTCGCCGCAGCGGCCCATCAAGTAGCCGTAGACCTGCGGCAGCGCCCGGTCATACAGCGACAGCAGCGTGACGTCGGGTCGATCCGGAACAGCCGTCACATCCCTATCATCGTTCGGCGCCGGCCTACTCCGACGCTCCCCAGCAGAATTCATGGTCCGCTGGCAGTTCGTCCGGCGACACAACCCGGCCGCGCGCGAGGTTGTGCGGCAGCTCCCTCCCGGACGCGGAGTCGGCCAACTTCGATCGGGGAAAAGGGTGCCTTCCCGATGGCCAATCGGTCCGCGCCTCGCTCGCCCCTATTGGGCGAAGGGTCGTAGCCGTCGCTCGACGAAGGCGTCGTATCGTCGGCACGCGCGGACTTTCGGACGAGTCGGACAATCGGCCCTAGGCTCCGAGTGCGGCCACCACCGCCGAGACTCGGTCCGAGCCCTGAGGCCAGGACGTCGGCCATCAGCAGCATCAATGTCAGCCGGTCGATCGGGCGTAGCTCGTGTCGAAAGCCCGATGTCCCGACCCGACCCGGTGGTACCAACGCCCGAGCCATCCGGCGTCGTTGGCCGGGATCATCACCGAAACGGCTATTCGCTGAATGCGGTCCCCAAAGCCACGCGCCGTCCATCGGAACTCCGCCGATGCCGTCGTCGGGGCGCTCGAAGCCATGTCGCTGGAGTCCATCCGAAAAAGCCAGGCAGGTCCCAAGTGCGGGGCCTGCCCCGGTACTTCGGGACCCGGGTCACCCGATGTAGGGAATGTACCGCGTCCGGAATACGACGCCATTCTGCCCGCACATGAACAGGTCGAAGAACGCGTTGTCCACCGAAAGGGCGGCCGGGTCGGGGGGTACTGCGGTAATGGGCGAAGCGAAGTTCGTCCAACCCGTCGAGGAGGAAACCATAGACCACCCTCCCCAACTCCCGGCCGCCGAAGACCATCCATTGGTAAAGACGCGGCCGGTGAGCGCGCCCGCGCAGAACAAGTCGAGGTGGTCGGGATCGCGCCAGGTCGCCGTGATGTGCAGGGGGAGAGCCGCGATCGGCCCGCCAGGGAAGCTTTCGCACGAAGTCTCCGTCCACGTCTGTTGCCACCCGTTGTTGGCATCCCAGCCAATCTCGTTCACCTGACCATTGGTATCGCCCGCGAACACAGACAGAGTGGCCGGTTGGGCGTTGGGCCGGAAGGCGGCCGCCACCGGTGCGCCACCCGGTGTGGTCAGGCCCACGAGCTGGCTCCATGTCGCGTCCCAGTCTGCGCCGGGGGTCTTACTGATCGTGTACACCTGACCCCCTTGGCCGCACATCAGCAGAATGAGACGATCTCCGGTCGGCGTCCAGACAGCCGCAACAGGACCTCCCGCGGTCGTGTACCCGCTCCCCGAGCGGACATCGGTCCACCCCGATGAATCCCAACCCGAGCCAGCGGTCCAGCCGATTGTGTGGACATGGCCGTCGTTGTCGGAACAGAAGAGGTCAAGGCGGTCGGGTGTGGCCCCCGGCTGGTAGACCCCGCTGATCGGCATGTGGTGGCCGGCAGCCCCATACCACGGAGCCCCGACGGGTGTCCACGCCGTATCCCACCCCGCGCCCGCCACTCGGGTCGTCGTATACACCACTCCATTCCGACCATAGATGAACAAGTCCATCTGGGCGGGCTGGGCGCTCGGCCGGTAGAGGGCGGTCACCTGCCCGCCCCGAGGGACCAGGCGCTTTCGGATTGCACCGCGAGCCAGCTGCTGTCCCAGCCCACACCCTCGGCACGCCCGATGTTGTACACCGATCCGTTCTCATCCCCGCAGATGAAAAGATCGAGGCGGTTCAGGGAGTTGACGGGCTCATTCATAGCGGTGACCGGCGCACCGCCGGATGACCAGGCCGTTTGCGGGCTCACTGTGGTCCAGGTGTACCAGCCGTCACCCGTCGTCCACGGCGGCTCCTGATACGTCGGTGTCGAAGGACCCGACTGGTCGTAACGGACATAGTGGTTGACGATCAGCGACACCAGTGGGACCGAGACAAAGTTGAATGGCACGAGGACGACCGTGAGAATCTTGCTCACAAGATCAAGCTGGTCCTCCGTCGGCCCCCATTGTCCCGCGTAGGAAATCCACCACGGTGGGTTGTTGTCGGCATCGACATAGCTCTCCCACGTGTTCCAATACTGGCCATTGTCTGCGGCCGTTTCCAGCAGTGAAAAGGAGAAGAAAGGAAACTCGTGCAGTGTCTCGATCTGATCGAACCGGCCGGCCGCGGGGAGGCACGAGTGAGTGTTCCGGGCCGAGAACACCACCGGATGCATATTGCCGTCTGAATCGGTCACGGTCTGAAAGTCACCCGGAAAGCACCAGACCCCCGTCGTGTGCTGGGCATAAAATACCGCTTTAATGTCGCCGTTGCAGTCGATCCGGACCGTGACATGCTTCCAATCGCCCTGATGCTCACCGAGCCCCTGGTACGCCTGTTGCGGTACCGAACTGGGCACCTCGACGTCGACGTCGGATTCGCTGCTGCCGGACTGAATTCGCAGCGTTGAGAAACCGCGCACGGCATAAAAGAACCAGTACTGGAGATCGTACAGGTCGGAATAGCCTGGAACGGCGCACGCATGAACATACGTAGTAGCCACGGCGAGATTGCCCTGGCGGATCGTCTGATTTGCCGACCAGGTCGAACCGGGCATCGTGAAGTGCGAGCCTCCGTCCGCGTTGCTCGGCAGGCTTGTCACGGGCGGTCCGGTCACTGTGGATCCCGACACGAGCGCAACCTGGTTGAGAAACCAGTCCGGGGTACACGGCCGGTAGACGTGCGACGGATCGTTAATTGGGTCGTCCGGGAAGAGGCGCACCTGCGGCGCACAATTCGCAATGAATTGGTGCGGGTCACAATCGCCAGGACTCGTCACGATCCCCCCTCCGGATCCCGTGGCCCAGCGCACCAGCTGTTGCAGCACGACGAACCGAAAGCGAGTATACGCGGCACGCGTTGGCGTGTCATCGAACAGCGTGTCGGCGGTCACAGGTCGCTATGGACGGCAGACGGCAAAGGGTCAGCGTCCCGATGAGTCTGTATCGGTAAGAATCAAGGGATGGCGGTTGGACGTGGAGCAGAGGACCCGGGCTGGCGGTCGGCACTGGACGGGCTTTGGTGGGCGATGATCCCGGGAGGAATCATCAGACAGCAGAGACGCGCCGCCCGAGCGGGCACTCACGGTCTCACCGTCCTTCGACGTTGTTTCGCCAGCTTCGCATCGGCGATGGTCATGATCGGCGTCGTGGTCGTGCTTCTGTCGGCCACGACCAAAGTGAACTCGCATCCCGTCGCCGTCGTCGCCGTGGTGGTCGGCATCATCGTGTTCGGCATCTTCTCGGTTGTCGTGCCTCGGTTGGTGGAGAGACCACTCGACTGTTCCGATGATCGAGTCCTCGCCGGCACGTACCGAACGCGGTTCTTTCTCCGCATAGCATTCGCCGAAGCCGCCGCCCTGGTGGGCTTCGTCGGCTTCATACTGTCCAACAACGGCTGGATGTACGCTCTCGGCGCGGGCTTCGCCGCAGTCGGCTATTACCGAGCTGTCCCCAGCGCAGCCCACCTTGCTGAGGATCAGCGCGTGTTGTCGCAAGCGGCCTGCGTACGATCACTGGTCGCCTCCCTCGCGTCCCTGCCGCCGCCGTCACGCTCGTCCCGGCGGAGGGGCATCGAACCTTGATGGCCGGTGGTAGGCACCATTTCAGGCGTCATGGGCGTCAACACGCCCTGAGCGATCTTCGGATTACCTGGAGGTACCCACACTTGGGCCGACCAGATGCGACGAAGTCTCGGCGCACTCGCCCACGATCAGCAGTCCGGGGGCACTCCGGGTCGGATCCGGTATGCGAACGGTTGGCGCGGCTCGTTCTGTCAGGAAATACTCTGGCGGATGGCGCAATAGGAGACCTGGACATGCCCCTCGGAGCCCTTGTCCCGGCATTTAGGACAAGGAGACAGTCAACCCGTCACGATTTGGTGGGCGATTTGGAACACGTTGCCAAATGGGTCACGTACCATCGCTCGTCGATCACCATAGGGCGTATCGAGCGGCGCCTCAAGAGGGGTCGCCCCGGCCGCGAGCGCCTGTTCGTATGCTCGGTCTGCGTCGTCGACATAGACGTAGAGGAAGGCGGTGAACACGTCCCGTTGAGTAGCCGGCGTCACCATGATCATCGAATCACCGATGCGGACCTCTGTCGGGCGGCCGAGGACCGGGTCGCCTGTAGCGTGGAATACCGCACGTAGGAATGCGACCTGTGCCTCGACGTTGCCCACGACGATGCGAGGCGTGACCGAGCGATACCCCGCCCGAGGGCGAATCGAGGACACTCCCAAGTCTGACACACTGGGCGGGAATCTCGATGCCATCGCGGGTGAAGTCGTACCCCCCGCCTTCGTAGGGGGTCTGGTTTCGAAGCCCAGTCGGCGATAGTGCGCCATGGCGGCTTCAAGGGGTCCCGGACCGCAAAGATGGGCGCAATTCACGTTGGGATGCCCATGGCGTGAGCCTTTCACACCGCGAGATCGGGGAGGCGCCGTTATCGAGCGCAGCTCTGATGCTGCCGTTCGCTCGGCACCTCGGAGGCTGTTGAGCTGCGGGAGTGAGCATTCTGGAAGTCGCGGTGGGAGCCCGCCCGAACGACGCGAGCGTCGCTTTCGCTGCATCGGGCAACAATGGCGGGAAAGTGGACACAAGGTGGCCGGTTTAGGCCGTTACAGTCTTCGATGACGACACGAAACGGATAGGAGACGACCATGCCCGATCGAGACGGATACATCGCCGGCGTTCCCTGCTGGGTCGACACCAGCCACCCCGACCACGAGGCCGTCCTTGCGTTCTACCGCGGTCTGTTCGGGTGGGACTTCGAGGACGTGATGCCCGAAGGAACCGACGGCAACTATTTCATAGCCCGCATCCGAGGCCGAGACGTGGCCGCCATTGGTTCAAGCCCGGCCGGTGCGCCGCCGTTGGCATCGTGGAACACCTACATCTGGGTCGACGACGCCGACGAGGCGGCGGCGAGGGTCCGGGCTGCCGGTGGCGCCGTGGTGGCGGAGCCTTTCGACGTCATGGATTCGGGTCGGATGGCGGTCCTGAGCGATTCCGAGGGCGCGGCGTTTTGCGTGTGGCAGGCCAAGAACCATCGGGGGGCGGAGGTCGTGAACGAGCACGGCTCCCTCAACTTCAACGGCCTCGCCACCCGGGATCCCGAGGCGGCGAAGGCTTTCTACTCGGCGGTGTTCGGTTGGACGACGTTGGACCTGCCGTTTGGGGTGCTGTGGACCCTTCCGGGTTACGGCGACCATCTCGAGGAACGCAGCCCGGGCCTGCGCCAGCAGATGGCTCAGATGGGGGCCCCGGACGGATTTATCGACGTCGTGGCGGCCCTCACCCCGATCGCCGTTGACGATGAGACGCCGGCGCACTGGAGTGTCACCTTCGGTGTCGACGACGTCGACCTGATTGTCGACCAGGCCCGCCAACTCGGCGGCGAGGTGGTAGCCGGGCCGTTTGCCGCGCCATGGACCCGGATGGCGGTGATCAAGGACCCGCAGGGAGCGACGTTCATCGCCAGCCAGTTCGTACCCGAGAATAAAGATCTCGAGGCGTAGCCGAGCCTCATTTGGAGGGTGGCCTCGAGCGGGTGGGACGATTCCCGCCCTGCGGTGTCAGAGTCCCCGGCTGCCGTCGATCGTCTCACGGATAATGTCAGCGTGGCCGGCGTGTCGAGCGGTCTCCTCGATCATGTGTAGTGCAACCCACCGCAGGTTCCGGTGCGCCATCTCCGGCCAGGCGCACGGCGTGTCGAGATCAAGGCTGCTGACAATTTCTTGCGAGGCGCTGACCTGTTCCCGGTAGTAGGCGACAACAGTCTCGATCGTGTCATCATCAGCGAGCCGAAAGGTCGGGTCCAGCTCCTCGGACTGCACCTCTGGCCACTCACCCGGGAAACTGCGTCCGGCCACGATGACTTGAAACCATCGGCGCTCCAAGATCGCCGAGTGCTTGATCAAGCTCAGCAGCGACAGCGAGCTCGCGGTTGCCGCCCTTCGAGCGTTCTCTTCGGAGAGGCCTTGAAGGTTGGCGATCAGCGCCTCGCGCTGCATGTCGAGAAACTCGCACAGTCCGGCTCGTTCTGTCTCAGGGGACACCTCGGCTCTCGACACGCTGCGTACGGTACCGACTGAACCAACGAGGCACCGCCCAGAACGACCGTCTGCCGCCGGATCGCCGAGCGAGCCCGGCTGCTGTTCGGCGAGCGGTCCTGCAGGGTAGGCGTCGCCCGCATCGTCCGGCCGACGGAAACCGCTCGCCATCAGCCGGCACGCGGCAGCTCCTCCATTACGTGAGCACCCTGCCATGATGTCGGGCGCATTCGGGGATTCTGATGTCGGAGGTCGCCGGGGTCAGCACCCGAGCGGCTTCACACGGCAGAGGTCCACAGTTCTGTGCGCTCGCGCTCAGCCACGCCGACCTGGCAGACGGGCAGCGCAGTAGACGACAAGCGTCGGCGCGCGTACCATCCGGCCGCGATGCCGGTTCGCGCCGTCGTGGAACGTGGGCCCAAGGGGAAGAAGGCGGTGGCGTTTGCCGTCGACTGGCCAGGCTGGAGCCGGGGGGCGAAGACCCCCGAGTTGGCGATCGAGATGCTCGAGTCGTATCGCGAGAGGTACCGGCCGATCGCGGTCGCGGCCGGGATGGCTGATGAGTTCGACGCCGCTGGGCCAATCGACGTTGTCGAGGACCGAGTCGGAACGGGCTCGACCGACTTCTGGGGCATCTCCTTTTCTCCATCGGGCTTCGAGCACGAACCGATGGACCACATCGAGATCGACCGCAAGATCGGGCTGCTGCGCGCGTGCTGGGGGTTCTTCGACGCGGTGGCGGCTCGGGTTTCGGCTGAGATGCGCAAGGGCCCTCGTGGCGGTGGGCGCGACCGCGACCAGATCATCCGCCACACCATCCGCACGGAGAGCGAGGAGTTCGCGAAGCGGTTGGGGTTGCGGGTACCGGAGGGCGGTGCGCTCACGCCGAAGGGCCTACGTGACTACCGAGAGACGTATGTCGCCACCATGCGGCGGTACAACGCCGGCGAGGGCAAACGGATGCGAGCATGGAATCTGCCCTTTCTCATCCGCCACAGTGCATTCCACGCGATGGACCACGCGTGGGAAATGGAGGACAAGGACGTCTCCGCCCCTACGCACGAGTAGCGGCGATGTTCAGCCGTCGCCATGATCGTCACCGTGCTCATGGTCAGCACGGTCGGCGGGGCATCCGCCGATGGCCTCCTGTTGCATGTGACTCAATCGCTGACCACTCCAGAGGAAGTCGGTCATGGACAACGCAATTCCGGCTCCGAGCAAAGGCATGACGTTGCACGAACGGCATTGGTGGCTGCCCTCTACACCAGAGCGCGACACGCACCCGACTGCATCAGTGGGGTCCGTGCGCCCTCCCGAGGTGCGCCGCTCACCGAGCTGAGGGTTCGTCAGCCCCGCCGACGAACGCAACGGCGACATACGTGGCGTGGCGTCGAGGTTCTCGCGCGTCGACGGTCGTAGATGGTCGTGGTTCTCGCATCGGCATGGCGGGCCGCGACCTGGACGTCCGGTCTGGGAACGCCGGCCCGAGGACTGCCGGCGGTTCGGGGCGGATCAGCCTCTAGTCCCGCTCGACCCTCCATAGTCCTCGCTCAGGCGTCCAGGACTCAAGGACGAGTTTGGTGGCCTCTGGGTTGAGTCCGGTGATGACGACCTCGGTGATGTCGGCGGTGAACATGTCGCCGTCCGGTTGCTGGCTCGCCTCGTTTGTCACAGGTCCGGCGAGTATGGCTCGTCCGGCGATCTTTGCCTCGCCCGGCCAGTCGTTTTCCTTGCCCATCTGCGGGTGGAAGGCTGGGCCGTGCAGGGCGAAGCGGGGATCGCGCTTTAGGTCCGCCCCTTTCCGTGCGCCGGTCATCGAACCGAAGCGGAGATCGCCGTCTGCGAACTCGCACTCGATACCCGAGATGCGTGGCGAGCCATCGGCGCGCAGCGTCGCAATCGTCTTGTGACGACCGGCGTCGAACAGCCTCTGCACCCGTCCTGCGAACTCTGGCTCCGCCTGCTCGATCACCTTCCACGCCGCCATGGTCGAGCAGCGTATGCGGATGTCCAAGCTTGTACGTGAACCACTGGCGGGCATCCTCCAGCGCCGGTTCGGCGCTAACCGTGCGTCGACCACCAGGCGCAATGCCATAACCGGGAGCAGCTCGGCGATACGCCCGGCGCCACAACCCGGCGAGAGGGTCACCCAGGCGACCGTCAAATGGCGATGCGTTCGCGATGATTGCACCCTGGCCAGCAGTTGGGTCGACGTTTGCCTTCCTGCAGGTCCTCCTGGGTCCGGCGAATACGGCGTTCTCGGGTCATCTCCTGCTTGGCATCCTCGACCCAGCAGATGAACTCGTTGCGGGCCAAAGACGCAATTTCGTTCCACGCATCGAGTGCCGTGCGGACTAGTCCCCTCCATATGTGGCCGCTCGGAGCGCGTTACTTCGCGCAGGGAACGTGCCGTTTTCGCTCGATCTCTCGGGCGGTCTGAGCTGCAGCTCCGGCAAGGTGTTTCAACCGTCTCAGCTTGGCGGCCGAGGTCTTGACAAACCCACGGCGACGCCGAGTGGGGCACAACGGTGTGGCCCCCTGCATTGTCGTTCCTCTTGAACAAAGCTCGTCACGATACGTGGTTTTCTGGGTTTCCCTGGGGGGACGGATCGCCACAGTTCCCTGCCTTGTACGCCTGAACTACATACCCGTAAGCGGTTGTCGCATCCATGTTTGCCTGGTCGATGTACGCGTTTATGGTCGAAAGCGCCGATGACAGCGCCGAGTTTGCAGCAGTGGTTGCTTTCGACACGTCGGCATTGGTGGGCGCACCGGACGGCACGGAGGTGCCGGCCGACCGGTCGGACTGGAACTGAGCGAAACTTTGGGTCAGCCCCGATATTGTCGAACGAAGAGACGCAAGGCCGTTGGAGACGCCGCTCGCGTCCGCGGCGACCCCGCTGACATCGGCCTCCACGCCGCTGGCAGCGGCGGCGACCCCGGCGGCATCGGCACATACTCCCCCGGCGTTCCCGTCAGGGTACTGCCGGGCCTCCGCGATGACCATCTGCTCCTGGCTGTGGACGCCAGCGACGGCGACAACAACGGCGTGCAGCGACCCAGAAGCGATGTGCTGCAGCGTCGTGCTGAGAGCCGACTCCTGTTGAGGCAACGCAGCGATGGCCGAGTTGACGGCCGACACGTCACCGTCGACCTTGTTCTGTGCGACTTGCTGGGCGTGCGCGTTCGAAGCTTCCTGATCGGCTTGCGCCTGAGCGGCCGCGGCCTGTTGGTTCGCATCCGACACCATTGTGTTGAGGTTGGCGACAGCAGCATTGAAGGCGCTCGTCGGCGCCTTGTGGAAAGTTACGGGAGCGAGCGTCCCGTCTTGTTGCGGCACGTTTAATGTGAAGCTGTCGCCTGAGACGGTCCCGAAGGTCGCCGGGCGGCCGTCGAAGCTGATACTGAGCGTCGAGCCGTGCAGCGAACCCACCAGAGGGTAAGTCCCGGTGGCGACGGCCAGAGTCCGCCCCTGATCGTTCTTGGTTGCCGCTTGGGCCGTGCCGGTCAACACACCGGCGTTGTCAGTCCACTGAATGAACTCGACGCTGGTCGTGCTTGACATGAGCCAGCCCGACCCGACAGGGGGTGCCACCGAAACCGTGGCGGCGGCGGGCTTGGTGCTTCGGGCTGCACTCCCACATGATGTCAAGATGAGCAGCGAGGTTCCTGCTCCCAACCCAATAATCCAACTCTTCACGACAGTCTCCGACCCATTTGCCCATCTGGTATCGACCAGATCGTCCATCTTCTGTACACAATCAGTTGATTGGTCTCCGTGAGATGCGGACGAGCATGAGATCAACCTCAGGCCCTCCCGCAAACCAGGCGTCGCTCTGTCAACGGCAACATCGCCATCGTACTTCTCCTCCGACGGATTCTCCGAAGGTCTGCGGACAGCCCGGTGGGAGATTCGGGCTACCTTCACCCCACCGATTATGAAAATATGGTCAGACGGACCGAAATGCGGCTAAAAGCACTTGACGTCGGAAGGGAGTGTCAGCCGGAATCGCCCGGCCAAAGCTTGCTTCACTGGCATGCCGTCCGCTCTGTAACTGGTGTTACGTGGGCGAGACCGCACGAGTTCGCTCGGGCTCAGCGCCAGAACCTCCAGCTTCGACGAGCGGTGTCAGTGCGGAGGCGGCGGACCGCGACCGCCCCGAAGGTGACGTCAGCGACCATGCAACCATCAACGCTCGACACCGCCCGCTGATCGAGCGCCGCGAAACCCGGCCACGGCCGCCACGAGTCCAGGGCCGGAGTGATCGC
>JAUTXM010000506.1 GCA_030838025.1 Acidimicrobiaceae bacterium | reverse complement strand
AAACCTATGACGGCGCCTGGGGCATCGCCGGTCACGCCCACACGAATGAGGAACTTGTCGCCTTGGCTCGTGCCCAGCTCAGCGGCTGAGCTCGAACGGCACAGGCATGTCGCAAACTCGGGGAGAGTACTTCGACAGGTACCGAGTTCCTTGGCAGCCCTGCGATCCATCAGAGCAGCACCGTTACGCGACGGATGTCGTCGTCGAGTCGTGGATTCAACCCGTCGTACGAGAGCAGGTCGAAGTGACGTTCCAAGATCTGCTCCAGCAGTTGCTGGAACCGAATCAGCGCGAACGACGAGATCCCCTCGGGCAACCCGCCCGCGGCCAGCCAGGATCGGAACTTGCGCCCCTGGGGCAGTCGGATGGTCTGTTCGACTGCTGGCGACCGGCGGGAAGGGAACCGTGGCTATTTCGGCAGAGTAGGTCGCGGGCCAAGGAATCACGTTTCCTTTGGGCACTACGCCCAAGTTGAGGGTGTCCACCGGCTCAACTCCAAGCCGACGAAAGAATGCACCCTCATCGCGGCACGAGCGTGTTCAATACCCCGCCGCCAGGCCGGGACCTACTGGGCGGCACCGCCGAAATGGACTGGTGTCGAGCGGCGAACGGGACGAGTATGCAATGGGCTCGTCCTGACATCCCGGAGGTCGCAGTGACCGTCTTGCTCCAAGGCCGCACGTTGTCGGCGGTGCGTCGGTTGCTCGTGGCCGAGCCAGAGGTCGGGAGCCTGATGCCAGACACTGCCCTGTGGGCGATCCACGAGATCATCGGGTGCGATGCGGTCGGCATCGGTGAGGCCGACCAGACGGGTTATCGTCTCAGGCAGATAGATTTCCCGTCGGTGGACTTGGGTGACCCGCAGATCTGTGACGGTCCAGTGCCGACCGGGTTGATCCACGACGCAGACCACCCTGAAGCCGATCGTAATGCTCCGGAGCTGGGCCTGTGTGACCTGATCCGCCTCGGTTACAAGACCCGTCACGGCACGGTCGTCCAGCTCTATTTGGCGCGCCGGCGGCAGATGTTCACCGAGCGCGAGATCGCCCTGCTGACGATGGTCGAACCTGCCGTGGGGCGCTTGGTCCGGGGTTGTGTTGGGAGCCAGCGAGCAGACACCACGCTCTCAGCGTCCGAGCGACGGGTGCTCACGATGGTCGCGCAAGGTGCGTCCAACAGGGAGGTGGCCGAGGAGCTGTACGTCACTGTGCACACTGTTCGCAAACATCTGGAGAACACTTACCGCAAGCTCGGCGTCACCAATCGAACAGCGGCCGCGCTACAGCTGCGAGCCGGCTCTTAAGCGTGCAAGCGCTTCGAACATTCGCCATCTGGCGAATGTTCGGCTCCAACGGCTTCTGAAATCGTGAGGTCGACCAGTCATTCCGACCAGGAGCCAAACATGAACAAGCTCATAACCGGTCTCGCCGCTGCGGGAATCATCTTTGCCGTCACCCCTTCGCCCGCCACCGCAGCAGGGAGCTCGTGCCCGCCAGGAGGCAGTGGGTACGTCCTGTGGGACGTCAACACCGAGCCGTACGCCGCTGACAACGCCGTGGACGAACAAGGCAACGCGGACGGCTGGGTCTGCGCACAGCCCAAGAAGATCGTCCTCGACGAAAACGGCAACCCCTTCCAGATCTACAACTTCATCGACAACAGGGTGGCCAGCTAGCCCGTGGGTCTGCCCAGAGCTTGGTTGACACCTGACCTGTGAGGATTTGCGGTCGCTGGGAGGCCATGCCGAAGCCCTATCCCAAGGGAGTTCCGAGTTCTGCGCCTGGCGGTTTGCTGCTTGTCGCAGGCGAACCTGCCGGGAAGATGGTCCCGCTCGTCCCTGAGATGGCCGATGCCGGCATCACCGCGTCGGAAAGTCGCCTGTGACGGCTGTGCTCATGGCGGGGCCTTCGCCTTTCGCGCCGCGTCAGCGCGGCCGATACCGGACTGACACCGCGTCAACGCCCGGCCGACACCGC
This sequence comes from Acidimicrobiaceae bacterium, assembly GCA_030838025.1. GTDB lineage: Bacteria > Actinomycetota > Acidimicrobiia > Acidimicrobiales > Palsa-688 > JALYXV01. The sequence goes on along the minus strand of JAUTXM010000506.1, from coordinate 2,359 downwards.
CCCCCGCAACAAAAGAGGTGAAGCGACAGCTCACCCCCGATCGAGGAGCACACCATGTCCCAGCGCCACCCATTGACAATATGGCCCGTTGCCCTGGCCGCCGGCGCGGTACTCATCGGTGCCTGCACGAACACCGGCGACACCACGAACACCGGCGAAGCGACGACGCAGTCTCCCGCCTCGCCAACAACTGACGCGTCTGACGATCCGATCGACATCATGCAGATGGCCGAGGACGCCCCCTTGGAGCCGGGGACGTACTCGGTGCCGTTCCTCGCGGTGGATGGCCCGGCACGGGCCATCGTCCACGTGCCCGAGGGCTATTTTGGCAGAGGCCCGGTCATCGGCTCCGACGGCGGCGACATCGCCTTCTGGGGCACCGTGACGAAGGTTGACACGGACCCCTGTCTAGGCGGGAAGCACATCGGCGCAGGCACGAGCGTGCACGACCTCGCGACCAAGCTTGTCGCCCTGCGGCACATGAAGACCTCGCAACCCGTGCCGGTGACCATCGGCGGCTACCACGGGGTCCACCTGACGCTGACCGCGCCCGCAGACCTTGATCGTTGCCGAGGCGGGAACGTCAGCATCCTCACAGGCGGCGGCACTTGGTTGCAGGGGGATGTTCCCAGCGGGATCTTCCACGAATGGATCCTGAACGTGCACGGCACTCGTGTCGTCGGCGGGGCGCGGATCAATCCGAGCACTGCCAACGCGGCCGAGCTCACCCACATGGTTGAGTCCGCCCATTTCACCGGCGTGGACCAGCTGTAGCGGACGCAACGACGTGCATGCGAACCGGACCTGGCTGGCCCCGATCGAGCCGTCGTCGCGGCCGCGCCGACGGTGGATCCCACCGCCGCCACGCGAGCATCCGGCTGCGGCTGGGATTGTTTCTGGCGGTGCCTCCGCAACACCCATGGTTCGTGTTTCGCGATCCCGGCCTGGGCGGGTTGGAAGCTCGAACGTCGAACGCGACGGTCGCCATTCGGGATCCTCGCCGGCATAACGACGCTTGTCGGCGTCTTCGTGCCGCCAGCCGTGGTTGTCGACCGGCCGCCCATATCCATGAGCAAGAGCACGGACAAAGCTTGCCGAGTCCGGGGATGGTCCGGCTGACGGTCACACTGCCGATTCGACCCGACGGGCTCTCTGGCTGCGGCTATGGATTCTCGCGGTCGCCGGCAGAGCCGGGCGTCACGAGCCCGCTCTCATAGGCGTAGATAACGACCTGGACTCGATCGCGGAGGCGGAGTTTTTGCAGGATGCGGGCCACGTGAGTCTTGGCGGTGGCGTCGCTGATGACCAAGCGGTCGCAGATCTCGGGGTTGGAGCGCCCTCCGATGAGGAGGTCGAGCACCTCCCGCTCGCGTGGGGTCAACGCCGTCACAGCGACCGGGGTCTCGGGGGCCGGAGACGGGTGGCGGGCGAACTCCTCGATCACGGAACGGGTGACCGCGGGCGCGAGCAGGGCGTCACCGTTGGCGAGGATCCGAACCGCGGCGGCGATCTCCTCGGGTGGGGCGTCCTTGAGCATGAACCCGCTGGCCCCAGCGCGCAGCGACTCATAGACGTAGCTGTCAAGGCCGAAAGTGGTCAGCATCAGCACCCGGACGTCAGGGTCCACGCGAACGATCCGTCGGGTCGCTTCGATCCCGTCCATCGTGGGCATCCGGATGTCCATCAGCACGACATCTGGCCGAAGCCGTTTGGCCGCGTCCACCGCCTGCCGCCCGTCGACGGCCTCGCCGACCACCTCGGTGTCTGGTTCGACCTCGAGGACCTTGCGCAGGCCTACGCGGACCAGGCCCTGGTCGTCGGCGATCACCACGCGGATCATGGCTCCACCTCAACGGATTGGAAGCAGGACACGGACCGCGAATCCTCCGGCCGGGCGTCGACCGGCGTCTAGAGTGCCGCCGTACAGCGCCACCCGTTCGCGCATCCCGACCAACCCGTGTCCGCCCTGCTCGCCCTCGGCAGGGCGCCCTCGTCCGTCGTCGAGGATCTCGAGTTGCAGGGAGTCGGCGGCGTACCGGATTCGGACGGACGTGCGCGCGTCGCCGGCGTACTTCAACGCGTTGGTCAGCCCCTCCTGGACGATGCGATAGGCCGAAAGGTCGATTCCCACCGGAATGTCGTGCGGCTCGCCTTCCATGCGTAGTTCGACCTGGACTCCTGCCGAGCGCATCTGGCCAACCAGGGTCGCAATGTCCGAGACCCCCGGCTGGGGGGCCAGACCGTCCCCCTCCTCGCTGCGCAGCATCCCGATCAGACGTCGCATCTCGGTGAGTGCGCCCCGTCCGACTCGCTCGATCGTGGTCAACACCTCACGCGTCGACTCCTGCCCGGGGCTCAG
>JAUTXM010000502.1 GCA_030838025.1 Acidimicrobiaceae bacterium | reverse complement strand
ACGCTCCCAATCCTGGACCGTGGCGCCTTCGATCGTGGCGACCAGCAACCCCACCGTGCCGGCCAGCAAAGCCAGCACACCCGCCTGCGCCTGCAGAGCCGGTTCCGCCTCGAGCAGCATCGGCACCGGCTCCGCGATCTCCTCGCCCAGCAGTTCTCGAAGGTTTTCGTTGGTCGCGCCCAACGCCGCCGATACCTGCGCCACGGCTTCGGTCGCCGACCGGACCAACGATGCTCCTCGTCGGCCGAGGACCCGGACGTCAGCCACTGCTTCGAGCGGTGCCAAGGGCTGAGGGCGTTGACCGCAGGCGTGACAGACGAGGTGGTCCCGCCAGGGCGCACCGAGCGCCAGCGTGGCGCTGGCCCCGGCGCTCATCTGCGTCCCGGGCTCGGGTTGCCGGCGGCTCATGCGACGACGCCCGGATCGAGGCGCCCGGCGCGGCCCGCGGGGTGAAGGTCACGGCTGCTCGGTCTCGTCGGCTCGTCGAGCGTGGGCCGGCATCCGGCGCCGGCGCCGGCACCACCGCGGGCGCGGTCGCGGCCGCGGCTGACGAGGCCGCCCAAGCCGGCGGTGGTGAGGGCGACGACCAGCTCGGCAGGCGGCTCGCTCAGGGTGAGGGTCCCCCCTCGGCCAGAGGCGGCAACCGCCGCGGTGCGGAACATCTCCATGGCGGCCGAGTCGAGGACACGCACGCACCGAAGGTCGACCGCTACTGCCGCGATGCCCTGCCTGACGATCAGATCGGTGAGCATGGCGCCGAGGCGGATCGAGGCGGACAGGTCGAGTTCGGCGTCGATGCGGACCATGACCGAGTCGGGCGCCCGAGCGACGACGAGCCAATACGTCCCAGGCCCTCGACGCGGGCCACCACGTTTTCCGCCGGAGGCAGTGCTGGTCGACACGCTATTCCTCTCCTGCATGTGAGGCGTCGAGCCATGAGGGCGACAGCTGCGACGTCGTCCTGCACCGGCCAAGCGTCTCTACCGATCCGCTGACATTTGTCTTTCGTCGCCAGGGTCCGGAGCAACTTCCCAGGAGGCTGCCCAATCATCAGGCAGAGTCAACGCGGGCGGGTTCTCTGCCACGTCGACACTGACGGTACACCCAATTTCAGGACCCAAGTTCCGCCCGCGCAAACCTTGCGTCCATCTGTCGTTTACCCACGGTTAGTGGCCGCCGCCTCCCGACAATCGTCGGCTCATGAGCGCACTATTTGACTCAGGAAAATCGAAGATTGTCGAGAAGCGGGCGCTGTTCTCACTCGGAAGAGGCAGCCAGGATCTCGATGGCCTACGGGCCATTTAATTTGAGTCCTTCACTATCCCCCTTGCGGGTTCTTTTGTGACGCTACTCCTTTGGCGACGCAAAGTCACGGCCCCACTTGGTCCATTTCTGCATTCCATCGGCTGGCGAAATGGACGAATACGCCGCGAGCACCACACCGTCTTGTACCGGTACGAAACGACCGCGAACCCGTTGCGGGCCGCCGCCCGGTGTGCGATCGTCGCCAGAAATGGTCGAACACGTACTCGACGAGTCAGGCGCCTACCGGTCACGGGAAGAGGCGCGGCCGCCGGAACCGGGCCGCCGGCCGAACCCGCTCCCACCCTCGGACGCGGTTGGCGCGCCCGAGGCGCCCGAGACCCCGGCCCCGGAGGCACCCGGGCTCGAAGCGCCCACAACGCTCGAAGGGGCGGCCGGCGTCGCCTTTTCCCCGACCCCGGATGTTCAGCCCCAAACCCAGACGCAGACCCGGACCATTCCGCTGGCGCAGCGCCGCGACCTCGAAGGGCTCACGCCCGAGGAGCTCACGCAACTCGGCCGCGCCTTCGCCCGGATGCAGGCGGCGCCGGGACCCCGTGGGTACGACGCCCTGGCAGGGATCCACGGCCTCCCCCACATGCGGGGGCAACACCACACGCCGAGCTTCCTCGCCTGGCACCGGGCCTTCCTGCTGCACTTCGAGCTTGGCCTCCGGGCGATCGATCCCGACGTCGCCCTCCCCTGGTGGGACTTCACGTCGGCGGCCAGCCGGTCGGCGGGCATCCCGCCCGCGTTCACGGCCGAGCCGCTTCGTTCGGCCGCCCTGCCGCAGGGCCTCGACCCCACCGGGTCGGCGGAACCGATCCCGGCGCAAACCTGGCGGGAACCAAGCGACCCCGGGTTGCTGCCGACCGCCGCCGAGGTCGACGCCGTCATGGCGATCGCCGACTTCACGGTCTTCCAGGCGCTCCTGGAGGAGATCCACGACCGGGTGCACGCCTGGATCGGCGGCTCCATGGGCTCGGTCCTCCTGGGTTCGTACGATCCGCTCTTCTACCCGATGCACGCCTACGTCGACCGGCTCTTCTGGCAGTGGCAGAGCAACCCCGAGCACCAGATCCCGGCCCGCGAGGAGCCGCTGGGCCCGTTCGACCTCACCTTGGCCGACGTCGTCGACATCGCCGCCCTGGGCTACACCTACGGCGCCACCACCTCGCCGGGCGACTCGCCCGAGCTGGCCGTGTTGGCCGGCTACCGGGCCGACACCGCCCAGGGCGAGGACCTCCTCGACGTCGGCCATGACGTGGCGGCGCTGTGCTGCCTCCTCACCGCCAAGAGCATCGAGCCGCCCATCTCGGTCGGACTGTTCGGCGAGTGGGGTTCGGGCAAGAGCTTCTTCATGGAGCAGATGCGGTCGTGGATCCGGGAGGCCTCGGCGCGGTCGGCGGCGGCCGAGAACGACCGACGCCCGACCTTGCTGTGCTCCAGCGTCAAGCAGGTGACCTTCAACGCCTGGCACTACACCGACGCCAATCTCTGGGCCAGCCTGGTGGTGCGGCTGTTCGAAGGCTTGGGCGAGCCCGATGTCGCCGACCTGGCGGGCGAGCAGGCGGCCCAGGCGGCGGCCGACGCCAAGGCGACCCGGGACAAGCTGTTCAAGAAGCTTCCGCTCTACCGGGAGCAGCTCGAGGTGGCCCAGCACCAACACGACGCCGCGGTGGGCGACCACCAGCGGGCCTCCGACGAGCTCAATGGCATCACCAAGCAGCTGCAGGACGCCGAGCTGAACCTGCAGGCGCCGGAAACACCGGACGAGGCGGCGATCGAGGCGGCGGGCGACGAGGTCGTTCGCCAAGGCGTGGTGGCCATTCGTGCGGCGCTGCC
>JAUTXM010000497.1 GCA_030838025.1 Acidimicrobiaceae bacterium | reverse complement strand
GCAGTTCTCGGATTCCGTTGGTGGGCCAGTTGGTGGCGGCCGAGTTGGGTCGTCCCGTGGCTATTGATGTCCATCCCAAGCATGCCGTCGCGGAGGGCGCCGCCCTCGCCGCCGGACGCCTGCTCGGAATGGCGGAGGTGACGCCGGTAGCCCCGCGCCAACCGAAGCCGGCCACCGCGTCGAGCCGGGCGCAGGCTCCCGTCGTGCCTGAGGCGGTCGCAGTTGAGGTTGCGGCTTCCGACGTAGCGGGGCCTGGGGGAGCGGCTCCTGAGGGGGCGGGGCCTGAGGGGGCGGGGCCTGAATCGGCGGTGGCTTCGGTGGTTGGCGCCTCGGTGGTTGACGCTCCGCCGGCGCTTGGTGCGATCGCGGACGGGCACCGTGGAAGGCGGCGCAGCACGCTCATGGTCGGGGGGCTTCTGGTCGCGACGATCGCGATCGTCGCCCTGGCGGCGGCGCTGCTGAGCCGAGGCTCGACCGGCGGGCACCCGAAGACGGTCGCGGGCGCGGCCGGTACCAGCTCGGCCTCGACTCGGCCGGCGACGACCAGTCCCCCTTCGACCACCACGACAATCAATGTGCCGCCCGGCGCCACGCTCGTCTTCAGCGACAACTTCTCGGACACCACATCGGGATGGGCGGCCGACGCCAACCAGGAAGGAGCCGGTACTACCGAGTACCGATCCGACGGGTACTACGTCAGCGGCTTGAAGCCACTGCCCCTCCTGAACACCTTCTCGGCCACGTCCCCCTATGCTCAGAAGCTCACGTCGATGCTCGTCGCTGCCGACGCCACCATCGTGTCCGGAGTCGCGGCCGACGGTGCCGGTGTTCGCTGCGACCAGGGCAGCCGGGCGGGGCTCCGCTACACGTTCGAGGTCTTCGGCGACGGGACGTGGGTGATCTTCAAGATCGGCGACACCGGAAGCGTTTCGCTCCAGGCGGGAAGCAGTCCTGCGATCCATACCGCCGGCGCGACCAACACGATCTCGGGTCAGTGCAGCGAGGTCAATGCCGGTTCCACCAAGTTGACGATGGCGGTCAACGGCGTCGTGCTCGGGACGGTCACCGATCCCCACCCGGCCGGTGCCATCGCCTGGCACGCCGCGCTCACCGTGTACCGGAGCGCATCGAGTCCCGCAACGGTGGTGCGATTCAACAAGTTCCGCACCTTCGCGGCCAGTCCCGGCTGACCTCGGGGGCAGCTACGGGAGCTTGATGGACCGGTCGATGAACTCGTTGGTCACCAGATCGGACGGCTTCACGTCCGCCTTGTACGAGTCCAGGTGCTGGTTCTTGAAGATCGGGAGCACCTCGTCGATGACTGTTTGGACCCGGGCGTCGTCGAAGCTCCCGTAGGCCCCGTCGGGGCTGTTGGCGACAAGGTCGAGGGACTTCAGTTGGTCGACGGTGAACTGGTTGCCACCGCGCGAGACCGTCCACGACGTCGCCAGGGTGTTGACGATGTCGATGAGCTTGTCGTTGACGACGCTGGGATCGGCCAGGTACTTGACCATCCCGGCCTGGAACAGCGGCACGAGCCTCTGCAGGCAGTCGTGGTACTTGGTGACCGTCGCTGGTCGTACGACCAGCGACGACTGGTAGATCTTGTATCCGGCGTCGTCGACGAGGAGATACTTGACCGGCTTCATCCATCCGGTGATGGTGTGCTCGTACTCGTAGGGCTCACGGGTGGCGAAGCCCTGCTGGACATCGGCGCCACCGTCGGCCACGAAGTGGCCGGGGGAACCGTCGTAGGAGCCGTCGAGCTGGCTCTTGTTGACCAGCCCCTTGGACACGAGATAGTCCATGTACACCACGCCCTCGAAGTAGAGGACCTTGGCGCCCGACTTGCCGACGTCGGCCAGGGACGTGAAGTGGTAGCGGCTCGGGTCGTACATGAGGATCAGCGGCGTCTTGTTGAGCGGTGCCATCACCGCCGTGGTCGGGAGCTTTCTCGAATTGCGGATCTGGTCGGCGGTATCGGCGTAGGCGATGAAGATGTTGTCGTCTGAGTACATCTGGGCGACCGGCGGCTGGAAGCCGATGAAGGGGCCCCCGGCGCGGATCTCCAGGTTGACGCCGGTGGGCTGACCAGTGCGCGGATCGAGAAGCGGGCCGGTGTAGGTGCCTTTGCCCTTGTCGGTCGTGCCCCCGGCGCCGATCAGCTGGTAACTGAAGCCATGATCGCTCTCCGGGAACCAGTCGGTCTGCAGCACGATCTTGGCGGGGCAAGCTCCCTTGAGCGAGGCCGTGGTCGCGAGGCCGTTCGTCGTGGTCGAGCCAGGCGCCGTGGTAGCCGTCGCCGTCGTTTCCTTGCCGCGGCTGCACGCCGTCGCCAGCAGCGCCAACGCGGTGACCACGGCCATGGGTCGGAGGACTCGTCGTCCCGTTCGACTCATTGGCCCTATCTCCATCTTCATTCGGGCTCCCGGGCAGAGTCGTGCCACGACCGGATCGCTCGGTTGCCGATGAAACCGAAGACCCAGAACACGGTAAGCCCGAGTAGCGAGGAGAAGAAGATCGCGGTAAACAATCGTTCCGACGCCAACTGGCTGCGATAGACATCGATCAATCGCCCGATGCCCGGTTGGCCCTCCCGGAAGAAGAAGTCCCCGACGATGGCGCCGATCACCGAGAGGCCGGCCGAGATCCGGAAGCCGGCGAACATGGCCGGCATGGCAGCCGGGAGTTGCAGCTTGCGCAGGGCGGCGACGCGACCTGCGCCGTGGAGGCGGAACAGGTCGAGGAGCCCCCGGTCGACCGAATGGAGGCCGAACAGGGTGTTGGTGATGATCGGGAACAACGAGATGAGAACGCAAACGATCACTCGGGACCGGAAGTCGTACTTGAACCAAAACCCGATGAGGGGGACAAGGGCGATGATCGGGATCGTCTGCAGTATCACAGCGTAGGGGTAGAACGAGCGCTCGATCCACAGCGCCTGGGCCATCAAGATGGCGAAGACCAGGCCGAGCGCGATGGCGATGAAGAGCCCGACGAGGGCCACCTGGGTGGTCGACCAGAGCCCCCGCAGCACCTCGCTCAGGTTGTGGAAATCGAGGAACCCGACTCGGATGACCTGCTGCGGCGGTGGGAGGAGAAATCGTTGGCGAGGCGACAGGACCTCGTAGCTCACCACCAACCAGATGGCGACGACCACCGTGGCAACGACGATTGGAGGTACGACGGTCCCGATCACCGCTCGGATCCGGGCTTTGCCGGCTCCGCCGTCGCCCGGCCCGGACGCCGACGTGTGGTCACGGGGCACGAGCAGATCGACGACAGGTGTCTCGACGACCGGCCGCCCACGGGCGCTCATCGATGCTGCATCCTCACTGGTGACTCTCGCGGAGCAACCCGGAAATCCTGCTGGTGATCTCGGCAAAGGAAGGCTCGAATCGCAGCGCCGGTGACCTGGGATAGCCGAACGGGACGTCGACCTCACCGGAGACGCGACCCGGTCGGGGGGACAAGACGACGACCCGACGGGCGAGGAATGCCGCCTCGTAGATCGAATGGGTGACGAACAGCCCGGCGAAGCGCTTGCGCATGAACAGCTGGAGCAGTTCGTCGTTCATCCGTTCCCGGGTGATCTCGTCGAGCGCCCCGAATGGTTCGTCGAAGAGGAACACGCTCGGATCAAGTGTCAGGGCCCGAGCAAGTGACACTCGCATACGCATGCCGCCGGAGAGCTGACGCGGGTGGTGGTGCTCGAAACCCGTCAACCCGACGAGCTGGATCGCCTGCTCGGCCTGAACCCGCCGTTCGGTCTTGGGAATCTTGCGAAGTTCCGCCGGGAGCTCGACATTGCCGAGGACCGTACGCCAGGGCAGCAGGGTGGCATCTTGGAATACATAGCCGAGCTGCTCGCTTCGGACCGTGACGCGCCCTCGGCTCGCCGTGGTCAGCCCCGACGCGATACGAAGGAGGGTTGACTTGCCGCAGCCCGACGGGCCGACGACCGCGACCAGTTCGCCCGGGGCGACCGAGAGGTCGATGCCCGCGATCGCCTCGGTCCCGTCGGGGAAGGTCATGGCGATCTGCTCGAAGGAGAGCAGCGGTACCGCACCTTGGGTGGAGGACTGCCCGGCGAGATCGGTCTCGAGGCGGTTCATCACGTGCACCTCACGGAAGGATGATTGCCTCGGGTCGACGGTAGGTCACGACCATGACCACCCGTGGTCAGCAGTTCGTCGCACGAAGACAGTGTGCCGGGAACCGCACCCGGCAGTGGGCCTACAAATCCGTATCCGGCGGGGAGGCACCATGACGGGACCGATGCGTGAGCGTGAGGCTGTGGGTGGTCGGGGGCGTAGTCGGATCGCTCGGTGAGACTTGGTCGACGGTGTTGTAGAACGTGCCCTCGGCTGGCGCGACGGCACCTTGGAGCAATGGGTCGTCGGTCCGGACCATCCAGTCGTGCAGCTTCCCCTGGAGATCCGAGCGTACGCCGGCCAGCGCGGGGTCTTCGATCCGGTTGGTGCCCTCGCCAGGATCGAGCCACAGGTCGTAGAGCGACTCCCCCGGGGGGTCGACCTCGGCCCAACCGGAGCGGAGCATCACATCCTTGGTCGGGCTGTCATCGACGTTGGCGAGGACCCGTCCCGGGTGGCGCTCGTCGAATCGCCTGGCGTACTTGTAGCGCGCCGTGCGCACCGCCCGTTGGGGCTCGTAGGCGGCGTGGTAGGTGAGCTCGGCGAAGATCTCGTGGTGCAGCTCGTCGATCTCGCCGCGCACGAGCGGCAGGAGCGACCGCCCTTCCAGCCATTCAGGCGGATCGATCGCCGCGACCTCGCACACCGTCGGGAAGAGGTCGAGGTGGCTGACGATCGAGTCGAAGACCCGGCCGCGGTCGAATCCACCGGGCCCCCGGATCAAGAGCATCACCCCGATGCCGCGGTCGTACATCGTCGCCTTGGCGTCGGGGAAGGCGAGGCCGTGATCGGTGGTCAGTATCACGAGGGTGTTGCCCACCAGATCGCTCTCCTCGAGGGCGTTCAAGACCGTGCCGATGCCCTGATCGAGCGACCGGGCGCTGGCTTTGAACGAAGCCATGTCCCGGCGGGTCATCGCGGTGTCGACGATGTTCTCCGGTGGGCGTGAGTACAGGGCATCGCGGACGGACGAGGGCTCGAAATACTCTCGGTGGGTCTCGAAGAAACCGACGGAAAGGAAGAATGGCTCGCCGGCCTGCGCCCGTTCGGCGATCAGCTGGGTGGCGGCCGGCGCGACGTCGCGCACCTTGGTGCTGTCGAGATCGACGACCCGGTCGTAACCCAAATCCGCGGGGTCCGCTGAGACGTGTTGTTCGCCGATCAGACCTGTCCAGTACCCGGCCCCACGAAGCACATGGGCGATGTGGCGTTCGGGGTACCTGAGTCGATAGCCCCGGTGAGCCAGGCCCAGCATGCCCGTCGCGTGGGTGCACTGCCCCGTCAGCAGAGCAGCGCGGGATCCCGAGCATACGGGTGCCGCGCAGAACGCTTGGCGGAACAGGGTGCCCTGGTCAGCCAGGTGCTGGATGTTCGGTGTGGGCACCGCATAGCCGTACGGCTGCACGTATCGGCCGGTGTCGTGTGAATGAACATAGAGAATGTTGGGCGGCGCCATCACCGGCGAACTCTACCCGTCCTTACCTGTTCTCTACTGATATGATCGACATAGTGGAGAATGGCACAAGTGAGCCGTGTGTGCGTGTCGAGGGCATCTCCTACTTTGTCTGTGCCACGCAGCGCAGTGGCAGCACCCTGCTGTGCGAGTTGCTCAAAGGGTCCGACGTGGCGGGCGTGCCCGACGAGTTCTTCGAGGCGCTGCGCTCGACCGGTCTGCCCCGCCAGCCCAGGCAGTACTTCTCGGACCCGGCCCAGGCCGACCTCGCCGCGCGGCTGGCCCCGTCCGAGCCCGGCCGCCCAGAACAGCCCGGAGAGTTCGAAGGCTGGTTCACCTATGCGCTCCAGCGGGGGACCTCGCGCAACGGCGTGTTCGGCACCAAGATGATGTGGAACTACTTCGACGACTTCCGCAGTCGCGTCCGGGAGCTGCCCGGCCTCGGCAACGTGACCTTCAACGAGGCCCTCGACGCCGTCTTCCCGCAGCTGCGCATTGTCTTCGTCCGTCGGCGCGACAAGGTGGCCCAAGCGGTGTCACTCTGGAAGGCCATCCAGACCCAGCAATGGCGCAACGAGGACGAGCTCTCTCGGGGCGGCCGCTCCGCCGAGTACGACTACTGGGCGGTCAAGCACCTCGTGAACGAGCTGCACCGTTGGGATGCCCGGTGGGAGGACTGGTTCCACGCCACCGGGCGCGAACCGATACGCGTGATCTACGAAGAGTTCGTCGACAGTCGGGCGGCGACCATCGGCCGGGTGATCGACGCCCTCGGCATCGACCCGCGCGAGCCCGAAGGCGAGCTGGGGCCGATGCGGCGGCAGGCCGACAACCTGTCACACGACTGGGTCTCGCGGTTCCGTCAAGACGATGTCGAACGTCAATTCACCGCCTGACCCACTAGGACCGACGGTTTCTGGTCCCCTTCGCCGATGGCCGAACCGCCAGGCATTCGAACGTGCGCCATGATCGGCGCTCCTGCGGGCTCACAGCCGCTCCCGTTCGGCGGAGGCACTTCGGGGACCGCCCCTGAATCTAATCTAATATCAAACGGATTGCTGCCAGGGAGCCGATTAGCCCGGCCGTAACTGCCAGAACAATGAGGACAAGCCGAATCACGCGAACGAAGTCGCCCTCGTCCAGCCGGGTTCTGGTCGGTTTCTTCTGATTCTGCCGGTACATGAATAGGTGGAGCTCTGTGCTCCTTGCCGCAGCAGCCGAGCCGAGTGCACACAGGACGCTGATCAGCAGAAGGAACACCATGACTTACCACGGCTCCAGGAGCTTCATTCTCTCGCAAGTCTGGCACAGCAGCACGGCACGGCGTTGAGGGCGGGGGTGACCGCCCTGCGTAACCGTCCGAGCCGAGATGCTGACAAACTGGGCACCATTGATATTTGAGCCCAAAAGAGTAGAGCTCGAATGACGTGCATCTAAATATCTGCTGTTGCAAGGGCAGCGCCATTAACTATGTCGGGAAATGAATGAAATAGTCCTACGTCTGGCGGACCGTGGGGAGCGAGGCGCTATCGTCGCCGGGCACAATGCGCATGGACCGATCGGAGAGGCGGGCCCGCCTCGCCGTCCGTCACCACTTGGCACCGAGCGCCGCCGCCGCGAATCCCACCGACGTGGCGCGCCGCCTCGTCGCCCTTCACTCGACCGACCCGGCGTCGGTCTACCTGGCCTGCCTGGCTCGCACCGAGGCCGGCGACACGGCGAGCGTCGAGCGGGCGCTGTACGACGAGCGTTCGCTGGTCCGGATGCTCGGCATGCGCCGGACGGTGTTTGTCGTACCGGTCGAGCTCGCACCGGTGGTCCACTCCGCCTGCACCCGGGCCATCGCGGCCTTGGAGCGGCGCAAACTCGTGCAGCTCCTGGAGCAGGCCGGCATTGCCCCAGACGGGGCCAAGTGGCTGAGCCGGGTCGAGGACGAGACCATGGCGGCCCTCCGGGAACGGGGCCAGGCCTTGGGTCAGGAGCTGAGTGAGGCGGTCCCCGATCTTCGGGCGCAGCTCTCGTTCGGGGACGAGACCAAGAAGTGGGCCGCGGTGGTCGCGGTCACCAGCCGGGTCCTGTTCGTCCTGGCCGCCGATGGTCGGATCGTGCGAGGCAAGCCTCGTGGGTCGTGGATCAGCAGCCAGTACCGGTGGGTCCCCCGCGACGACTGGCTGGGCGAGGCCCCGCCCGAGCCGCCTTCGGACGTCGCTCGAGTCGAGCTGGCGCGGCGGTGGCTGGCGACCTTCGGCCCGGCCACGCCCGCCGACCTTCGGTGGTGGACGGGCTGGACGGCAGGGGACACCAAGCGGGCCCTCGCGGAACTCCACCCCGTCGAAGTCGATCTCGACGGAGTGGCGGGGATCGTGCTGCCCGACGATCTGGCGCCCACCACGGTGTCCGCCCAACCTTGGGCGGCCCTCCTCCCCGCCCTGGATCCGACGGTGATGGGATGGTCCGAACGGTCCTGGTTCCTGGGCGACCAGCAGCAGCGGGCCGACTTGTTCGACCGGTCCGGCAACGCCGGCCCGACGGTGTGGTGGAACGGCGAGGTGGTCGGCGGTTGGGCCCAGCGCCGTGACGGCGAGGTCGTGTCGCACCTGCTGCGCGACATCGGCGCCGACGGCCGGGGCGCGGTCGACACCGCCGCCCAACGGCTGCAGACGTCGGTCGGCGAGGTGCGGATCACGCCCCGCTTCCGCACGCCGATCGAGCGCGAGCTAAGTGCCTAGCTGAGCTTGGTCTCGGGCACCCAGTCCACGGTCCCCGACTCGGCCAGCTCCCGCACCGCGGCCACCGGTTCGTGGTCGGCGAAGAGGTGCTCGTCGCGATAGTCGGCGGGGCGGCCGGTGGCGTCCACCACCCACCAGGAAGCCTCAAGGGCGATCCCGTCGGGGTCGGTGAAGTAGATGGACCGGAAGATGTGGTGGTCGACCACGTCGGTGACCTCGCAGCCCGCCGCCTTGAGGCGGCGTCGCAGGTCGAGCAGGGCGTCCTCGTCGGGCAGGTTGAGGGAGAGGTGGTCGAACTGCACGGCGCGGGAATCGGGAACCCCGGCCGGCTTGGCGAAGGTCGCCAGATCGACGTCGTGGTACTCGAAGAAGGCGATGGTGTTCTGCGGGCCAATCTCGAAGAAGTAGTGGCGGAACGCCGGTGTCGCGAGGGTGGCCACAAGTCGTGCGCCGAGGACCCCGTGATAGAACCGGACGGTGGCGTCCATATCGGTGGTGACGAGCGCCAAGTGGTTGACCCCTCGCCAGCGGGGCCGCTCGTCGGAGGACGTTTTCTCGTTCACTAGCTTCAGGGTACCGACAATGCAGGCGGAGGTACGAGGTTGGACGGGAAGGTCGTCGTCATCACCGGTGCCAACAGCGGCATCGGCAAAGAGACCGCGGTTGCGTTGGCCGCCATGGGTGCCACGACGGTGCTGGCGTGCCGCAACCTGGAAAAGGCCGGGAAGGCGGCCACCGAGGTCAAGGAGCGTGCTGCCAGCGACGCCGTCAGTGTCGTCGAACTGGACCTTGCCGACCTGGCCTCGGTGCGGGCGGCAGCGGCAACCATCCAGGAGACATGGGGCAGGGTCGACGTCCTGGTCAACAACGCGGGCGGGATATGGACCAAGCGCCAGACGACCGCCCAAGGGTTCGAACAGACCTTTGGTGTCAACCACCTGGGCCACTTCTACCTGACCGACCTCCTCCTCGACACCTTGATCGCATCGGCCCCGGCCCGGGTGGTGAATGTTTCGTCGGCGGCCCATCGCCTGGCCGTGCGCGGCATGCCCTGGGACGACCTGCAACACGAGCGGCGATACTCGGGCATGGTGGTGTATTCCGAGACGAAGTTGGCCAATGTGCTGTTCACCCGGGGGCTGGCGCGACGCCTGGACCCCTCGGCGGTGACCGCCAATGCCGTCCACCCAGGTCCGGTGCGCAGCGGATTCGGCATGGACGGTGACGCCCATGGCCTGATAGCCCTGGGTAACCGCCTCATCCGCCCGTTCGAGGTCACCCCGCAAGCAGGCGCCGACACGGTCATCTTCCTGGCCTTCGACGCGTCACTGACCGGTCGCACGGGCGGATACTGGGCCAATCGAGGCGAGTCCAGGATGAGCCACTCGGCCCGCAACGACGAAGCCGTCGAGCGTCTCTGGACCGAGAGCGAACGCCTCCTCGCGGGGGTCGGTTTCCCCGCCACTCGCTGACCCACCTAAATATGACTTGTCCGATCGGTTTTGTCGGGATAAGGTCGTGGCGCCCTGCTGTTGACGGCGCCGGCAACGCCATCTACTGAACCTCGCCCATCGGGAGGCTTCCCTTGTCTGCCCTCGCGCCCGCGATCCACTGGTTCCCCCCTCGCCCCCAGCCGGGCTCGGCCGGAAGGGGCACTCGCCCGCCCCTTCCGGCTCGCCTGGGCGCATCCCGGGGAGGCTTTTCCCCAGCTGCTTTGGCAGTGATGGTCGAAGGGTTGGCGGCGGCCGTCACCGCCGATGCACTGCCACTGGCTCCCGGCCTGCCCCGCCGCTACGCCAAGCTGCTGGCGACGGCGGAGTATGACGTGTGGCTCATCGCTTGGGCGGCCGGCGGGGCCCTCGAGCTGCACGACCACGGCGGATCGACCGGGGTGGCGCGGGTCGTGGAGGGCGAGCTCATCGAGATGTACACCGACCTGGCGGCGCGCCACCCGCTCCGCTCGGCCACACTCGGGACCGGCGACTCGGTCGCCGTGGCCTCCACCCGGGTGCACGAAGTGTGGAATCCGGGGCCGGGCCGGGCGCTGAGCGTGCACGCTTACTCACCGCCGTTGGCCACCATGACGTTCTTCGACCATCGGCCGGGCCACTTCCTCGAGCCGAGGCGCACCGAGTGCGCGGCGTTGGTCGGGTGAGCGAGTCGGCAATCGACCAGCTGCTGGCGCGGGCGCGCGGGACACTTCCCGCTCGGCCCACAGCGGCCGACCTGCCCGGGCTGCGGGCCCGAGGCGCCCTGATCGTCGACACGCGGCCGGTCGGTTTGCGCCAGCGCGACGGCGAAATGGACGGCGCCGTGGTGGTCGATCGCAACCAGCTCGAGTGGCGCCTCGACCCGACGTCGCCGTACCGGATCCCCGAGGTGACGGGGCCCGATCAGGAGATCGTCGTGGTGTGCGACGAGG
>JAUTXM010000496.1 GCA_030838025.1 Acidimicrobiaceae bacterium | reverse complement strand
CGCCTGGAATACCGTCGAGACGGCGAGGATCAGCGCGGGCATCACGATCAGCAGCTGCAACGTGGCTGACCCGCGCTGAGATCCTCGACGGTTCGCTATTTGATGGCCTGGCCGTGGGCCATGATGCTGGCCACGATGTAGCCGACCCCGACGATGGCGGCCGCCGACAGCAGGGCCGCGCCGATCATCGCCTCCAGCGTCCACGATCCTCGTTCGTGATCCTCGCCCCGGGCCAGTTCCAAACGGGCCCGCAGGAAACACAGCAGCGTCGACAGCCATTGAACTTCCATTTCTGAACCTCCATGTGGTTTGGTTTTTCATTGCCGTTTACAGCCTGGCCACGGCCGGGTAGCCGATGACCAAAATGAAACCCAGCAGCAGCATCACCATCGGGAAGCTCATCCGTTCGGTGACCGATCCCGCCTGGGCTTCTATCTCCGACGCTTCTTCCTCGCGCAGCGTCTTCGACTGGGTGTTCAGCGCCTCACGGATCTTGGCGCCCTCCTCCTCGGCCAAACCCATGTTCTGGGCCAGCACCACCAACTGCTCGACACCGAGGCGGTTTCCGAGATCTTCGAGGGCCAACCACGGCCCCTGACGGCTGAGGCCCGGGGCCAGGGCGGTCCGCAGCCGGTCGAACGCCCAGCCGTCACCGACGCCGGTGGCCTCCATGAGCGCCGCGTCCACGTCGTCGCCGGCGGCCACCACCACCGCCGCCAGGTCGCAGATGACCGCCACCACCTGGCGCATCTCGCTGCGCCTGGCCTGGGCCTCGCCTCGCAGGGCCGGCCGGGGCACGATCGCCCCGGCCGCCGCCCCCATCAACACCAACAACACGGCCACACCGGTCGGGACATGCAGGCCGATGAGCCGCACCCCGAACAACACCACCGGGACCAGCAGGGCGAGCAGCACGGCGGTGGTGACACTTTGGCGGACGAACTGCTCCGGGGTGCGATCCATGACGCTGAGATCGCTGGCCAGCTTGGCGAAGCGGTCCCCGTCGGGGTTCAACTGGGCCCACACTGCGCCGCCCAGGCCGTCGAGCAGATCGCCCAGTCCGCCCGTCGCTGCCGGGGCGGCACGGCGAGGCAACGGCGGGGCCAGCAGATCGTCGAGCTCGGCGGTCAGCGACGGGCGGCCCGGGAACGCGGCCCGGGCCACCAGGCCCACGCCGGCAGTCGCCACCAGTGCGCACACCGCGACCAGGATCATGGCGCCGCCACGCTGTGGCCCCGGAGCCGCAACGGGGTCGGGGCGCCGATGCGGTCCATGCGCGACAGCAGCACCAGGCCGGCGGCGAACGCCCCGCCCGCCAACAGCATCACCACCTGACCGCCGGCGGTGCCGTACGGGTCGAGGTACTTGCCCGACACCACGTAGATCAGCACCATCCACCCGAGCACCGCCACCAGGGCACCCCACACCACGGTGCGCAACCGGCGGCGCTCGGTTTCGATCTTGCGGCGAGTCGCCGCGTGGGCCGAGGTGGCCCGGGCCACCTCGGCGAACAGGTCGGCCAAACGTCGGCTGCGACGGGTCAGCGCGAAACGCAACCCGACGGCCAGCACTTCGGCCATCTCGTCGTCGAGCTCATCGGCGAACGCCGCCAACGCCTCGCCGGCATCTTTGACCTGCAACCGGGCGGCCAGGCGTTCCACCGCCGGCGCAATGGGCGCCGGTGCCATCCGCACGCATCCCTGGATGGCCTGGGCGACATCGGCGCCTACCAGCACCTGGTCGCGCATCATGGCCGCGAAGCGGGCCAGCGCCTCCACCCGGGCCACCTCGGCTCGCCGTTGCGCCCCCCGACGGGCCAGCGACGGCACCCACCCGACTAGGACCGCGGCCCACACCCCCGCCGCCGGCCAGCCCGTCGCCGCCCACATCGCGGCCCCGGCAGCGGCGGCCACCGGCAGCCGCCACGACCAACCGGCCGATACGTCACCCAGTCGCTCAACGCGCTCACGGCGGTCCCGCCGAGGCGCAAGGGCAGGAGGGCGGAACACCGCGATCCCGATGGCCAACACGCCGGCGGTGGCCAACACCGCGGCCGCCACCACCCCCAGCGCCGTCACGACCGGTTCCCGGGGGCGAGCACTGACGGGTCGACGCCCGCGCACGCCAAGTCGTCCTCCAGGTCGGGCGACATCCGGTTCGCGGTGCGCCGGGCCATCCCGTCGCGGCCCGCCTCCCACAACGGTCTCGTCCCGGGGATCTCGGCCTCGAGCATGCCGGTCACCTCCCGCACCGAGCGGACGATGGGGCGGAGATCGGAGCGGTTGAGACCCAGATGGATAACCAAATGGACAGCATCCGCGATGTCGTACATGCAGTCCTCGCGCCGAGGGGCCTCAGGCGCCCGGCTGGCGTACTTGGCCATCCGCGTGAAGGCCTGCTTGGCCGACGAGGCATGGATCGTGCAGCACGAACCGTCGTTACCCTGGGACATGGCATCGAGCAGTGACACGCACTCGCCCCCCCGGACCTCGCCCACGATCACCCGGCTCGGGTTCAACCGCAACGCCAGGCGGGTCAGGTCAAGCATCGACACCGCCCCCTTGTCCTCCACGTTGGGTCGGCGGGTCAACAACGGGACCACGTCACTGTGACGGCCGTCGAGATGCAATCCCAACTCGTAGGTGTCCTCGACGGTCACAATCCTTTCGCCCGCCGGAATCTCATGACCCCAGGCCGAAGCCAGGGTGGTCTTTCCGACCCCGGTGCCGCCGCTGAACACGATGTTGCGATGGCAGCGAGCGAGCCCGCAGATCATCTCGCCCAAATCAGGCGGCATCATCCGCCACTTGACCAAATCCTCGACATCGGTTTCGGCGACCCGGTGAAGGCGGATCGACAACACCGGCCACGGCGCGACCCGGCCCATCACCGCCGTCACCCGGCTGCCGTCGGGCAACGCGAACTCAAGGGCCAACGGCGACCCGTCGACCGCCACCCCCGAGCGCCGGGCCAACAGTCGGATCAAGTCGTCGAGCGCCTCGGCCGACCCTACGATCGGCGCGACCCGCTCCCGACGATTGTCGCGGTAGGTGATGTGGACGTTGTCGGGGCCGTTCACGTCGATATCGCGGATGGTCGGGTCGCTCAGATAGATCTCCAGGCCGGCCGCCCCCGTCACCTCCGCCACCACGTCGGCGCCCAGCACGCTCTCCTGCTCGGCCGACAACAGCTGCTCGCCTCGCGCCAGGCGTCCCGCCGCCTCATCCCTCAACGCTTCGCCCACCAGCGCCTGGCCGAGCATCACCTGGTCCTCGCTTGACAATGGTCTCCCGGCCCGGCCCATCTCCTCGACCAGTCGTTCCTCCAAGCGGCTCTTGATCCGGCCCCTCGTCCCCGCGTCGGCCAGCGCAACCTCATCCGTCGATTCCAGCGGCGGGCTCCAGATGCGCCTGTGTCCGTCAGTGACCGTCACCGCACTCCCCTCTCCCTGTCATCACCACGCAGGTCGAAACGTCCCGCATTGCGAACCCGAAAGACTTCGCAACCACCCGCTCCGAAACGAACGGCTCGCATGCCGACGGTGCTCACCGACCTGCCCGTCGGCCGTTCGCCGCCGCCGCCAGGCGCTCGGCTTCTCGCGGGCCGCGGTCGGGCACCTGGTCACCTTCGCCCCTGGTCTGATCGCTGTCGGCCACCGTGACACGGGCGGCTATCGCCGCCACCAGCTGGCGGGCGGCTG
>JAUTXM010000401.1 GCA_030838025.1 Acidimicrobiaceae bacterium | reverse complement strand
CGCTCCGCCCGGGCCTACCGCACCGCCCGGGATCGCATCGCCGTGGTCAATGCCAACCTGCAGGAAAGCCTGGCCGGCGTGCGGGAGTCGCAGGCCTTCGTCCGAGAGGAGCGCAACGAGTCCGACTTTCGCCAGGTCGCGGGGTCGTACCTCGACGCTCGGGTCGCGGCCCAACGCCTGGTCTCGCTGTACTTCCCGTTCGTGGAGTTCCTGTCTGAGATCGCGGCCGCGGTGGTGCTCGGCGTGGGCTTCGTGCTGATCCGCAACGGGTCGCTCAGCACCGGCGAGTTGATCGCGTTCGTGTTGTTCGCCGACCTGTTGTTCTCGCCCATCCAGCAGCTCTCGCAGGTGTTCGACGCCTACCAGCAGGCCCGGGCGTCGATGGAGAAGATCAACGAGCTGATGCAGATCCAGTCCCTCACGCCCGAACCTGCGGAAGCGCTGCCGGTGGGGGTCGTGGCCGGCGAGGTGCGGTTGGTCGATGTGCGCTTCACCTACCCCGGGGTACCAGGCGCCGCCGAAGCATTGCGTGGCGTGGACCTGATCATCAGGCCCAAGGAGACCGTGGCGCTGGTAGGGGAGACCGGCGCCGGCAAGTCGACGGTCATGAAGCTGGTCGCCCGGTTCTACGACCCGACCGCTGGAGCGGTGCTGATCGACGGGCAGGACCTCCGCCAGGTCGACCTCGGGGCGTTCCGGCGCCAGTTGGGGTACGTGCCCCAGGAGGCGTTCCTGTTCTCGGGAAGCATCCGGGACAACATTGCCTACGGCCGCATGGACGCCTCTGACGCCGAGGTGGAGCGGGCTGCCCGGGCGGTCGGGGCCCATGAGTTCATCGCGGGGCTCGCGGGCGGGTACCGCCATGTCGTGGCCGAGCGGGGGCGGAGCCTTTCGGCCGGCCAGCGCCAGCTGATCGCCCTGGCCCGGGCCCAGCTGGTCGATCCCGCCATCTTGTTGCTCGACGAGGCCACGTCCAACCTCGACCTCGGGACCGAGGCCAAGGTGTCGCGGGCCATGGGCATCGTGGCCAGGGGACGGACCACCATCTTGATCGCCCACCGGCTGCAGACCGCCCGCACCGCCGGGAGGATCATCGTGATGGATGCCGGTCGGGTGGTCGAGGACGGCACCCACGAAGAGCTGCTCGCCATGTCGGGTCGCTATGCCGCCATGTGGCGGTCGTTCGCGCTGGGCGACGAGGAGCCGGGCGGTGGGGGCCGCGAGGCGGCCGAGGTGGTGGGCGCCGAGGCAAGGGCGAGTCTGCCGAGGGCGTGACCGAGTCTGTCGACGACGTGGGCGCCGAGGGCGTGAGCGAGTCTGTCGACGACGGGCGCCGGTGGCGTGAGCGCCGGTGGTGTGAGCGAGGTTGCCGAGGTCGAGGCCGCCGATCGTGTGAGCGAGGTGGCCGAGGGCGTGAGCGAGGCGGCCGAGGGCGAGGCGGCCGAGGACGAGGCTGCCGAGGCGGTTACGGCCTGACCCCGTAGACTCGCCTAGGCGTGCATTTACGGAGTCGGGTAACGGTAGCGGCCTTGGCCGTGGCCTTTTTGGCGGCCATGGTCTCGTGCGGGGTGACCCGCCACCCTTCGGCGACCCATCGCACATCCACCACCCGGGTCGCCCTGACCACCACTGTGGCCCCTACAACGGCTGCTCCAACCACAACGGCTGCTCCAACCACAACGGCTGCTCCAACCACTACCGCGCCCCCGACCACAGCAGCCCCGCCTCCGACCACCAAGGCGCCCCTTCCGAAGATCGGGGGCGCCGGTGTGGCCATCGGCGACTCGGTCCTCGAGGACGTACAATTGTATGCCTCGGCGACATTGGTCTCGCAGAACATCTCGATCAACGCGGCCGTGGGCCGGCAGTGGGCCGCCGGGGTGGGCATCTTGGCATCGCTGCGTACCAGCGGAAAACTGCCCCCGGTCGTGATCGTCGCCCTCGGGAGCAACGGCCGGGTGAACGCCACCCAGTTCGACCAGATGATGCAAGCCTGCGCGGGCGCCAAGCGGGTCGTCTTCATGACCGTCACCGGTCCGCTGATCGGCAACAACCCCGTCATCGCGTCCGGCGTGGCCCGCTACCCCACGGCAGCCCTGGCCGACTGGAACACGTTGGGCAACGCCCATCCGGACTGGTTCGCTCCTGACCATGTCCACATCGGCCCCGCGGGCGCCAACGCGCTCGGGACCCTTCTGGCCAGCATGCGTTGAGTGATATTCTTAGCGTCTAAGTAACTGTCCGCGGGGCATCCGCGCCCCTCTGCCCCGGACCCCGGCAGCGTCAGTGGTTTCCGACGTTGTGGGAAGAGTGGCGGTTGTCCATCCAACAATCTGGCTTTGTCGCTCCAGTTGATCGGGCCGTCGTCACGATGTCCGACGCCGAACTGGCAGCCGCGTTGTGCGGTCGCGACGCCGCGGCGCTGGGCGAGGCGTACCGACGTCACGCCCCGTTGGTAGCGACCACCGCCCGCAGGTTCGGCGGTTGGTCGCATGTCGACGATGTCCTCCAAGACGTGTTCCTGTTGTTGTGGCGGGCGCCGGATCGATTCCGTCCCGAACGCGGGACCTTGGCGAACTACCTCGTCGCCATGACCCGAGGGACGACTCTCGACCGCATTCGATCCGACGGGGCACGCAATCGCAGGCAGTGGGCCTACGGCTTTCAGTTTGTCCCGGTGCATGCGGTAGATGACGCAGCGATCGCAGGCGTGAACGCCCGCGACGTTCAGGTCGCGCTGCGATCCATACCGATCAACGAGCGGGTCGCGATTGAGCTGGCGTTCTTCAGTGGTGCGAGCTACCGCCAGGTGGCCGCAAAGCTGCAGGAGCCGGAAGGAACCGTCAAGAGCCGGATACGCACGGGTCTCCGCCGGCTGGAAACCGAGCTTCGAGCCATGGCGCCCCCAGAGTCTGAGTAGTCTCAACAAGGGGAAGTACGGGGGATCTCGGGTAACTCAGGGAACTCGGGGAAGGAGTACCAGGTGTCGCGTGTCGTGCGGACGCTTTCGGCCATGGTCGCCTCGTTCGTGCTTTTTCTGGGAGCCCCGCCGGTCGCTCGCGCCGCACCGGTCGACCCGGCGCCCTACTACCTGGCGCTCGGCGACTCGCTCTCCCAGGGGGTCCAGCCCAACTCGGCGGGTATGAGCGTCGAAACCAAGCAGGGGTATGCCGACGACCTGTGGTCCCGGTACCACGCCACCTCACCCAATCTGCGGCTGGCGAAGCTGGGCTGCCCGGGCGAGACAACGGCCACGATGCAGTCAGGTGGGATCTGCTCGTACCCGCTCGGGTCGCAGCTCGCCCAGGCCACCGAGTTCCTCGCCACCCACCACGTCGTATTGCTGACCCTCGACATCGGGGCCAACAACATCGACAGCTGTGTCAGCGCCGCCGCCGGACTTGACCAGGCGTGCCTGATGGCCGGGTTCGCCGCGGTAAGTCGCGACCTGCCGGTGATCCTGCAGGCCCTGCGCCAGGCCGCGCCCCAGGTCAAGAAGGTCGCTATGACGTACTACGACCCATTCGTGGCCGCCGCCTTGAAGGGTGGCGCATTCACTGCCCTTGCGGTGCAGTCCGAACAGCTGGGATCAGCCTTCAACCAGATCCTGGCGAGCCAGTTCGTTTCCCACGGATTTGCAGTTGCCGATGTGGCGGGCGCCTTCGCCCCAGTCAACATTCCATCGATGCCGTTCCTCGACCTCCCGGTCGACCTGACCTTCGTATGCGCGTACACCTGGATGTGCGCCCCATCGCCGGTCGGTCCCAACATTCACGCCACTGCACTCGGCTACAGCGTCATCGCCCTCGCCTTCGGCCAGAAGATCGGGTAGGTCACCGCCCAGACGAGAGTTGTTGGAAGGTCTCGGTTATCTCCCTGGCGACTCGGGCCGGTTCCTTCATCACGTCCATCCAGGTGTAGACGTCCAAGGTCCAGCCCGCTCGCCGCAGTTTGTTGCGACGGTTCAAGTCGCGCTGCCGGTGCTCCGGGCTGAAGTGGTAGGCGTAGCCGTCGACCTCGACGGCATAGTCGATGGCTGTCCATGAAAAGTCGAGGCGATACTCGCCGCCTTTGCCGACGCGGCGTTCCATGGAAGGGTCGGGGAGCCCGGTGGACCGGATCAGGCGCCAGGCATGGGCTTCGAGGATGCTGGGTGCCGGGGCACCGATGAATCCGCGTTCGCGGAGGTGGCTTCGGAGCGCGCCGACTCCATCGCGCCCGGGTCGTGACAGTCGCTCGATCTCAGCTTCGAGCGAAGGGACGCCGACCAGACGCCTGGCCAAGGCGTTGTCCAACGCCTCGGTCACGTCACGGCCGAGTGCGGAGCCGGCCAGGTCGACCAGGGTCCGCAGCGGATTGGTAACGAGTACAGCGTTGCGCTGCACTGCCTGTGCCGGATCGAGATCCCGCGACCGATGGATTGTGATCCCGGCTCGGCGCTCCAAATCTCGCTCACCTCGGCGGATGGTTAGCTCGACCAGCTCGGGCGGCTGGCGTAGGAGGTCCCAAGCCCACGCAGCCGAAGCGTGGGACACGACGCCGAGGCCGTCGGTGGAGACGATTGCCGCGCGCAGGTCCTGCCATGGACCCTGCGAAAATTGACGAATGGCGATACACGCCTCGGTGCACTCGGATCCACTCGCCTCGCGCAATTTTTGATTGGACCATCTTGGGCGTCGCACCGAGCCGGAGGGCCTCGTGCAAGCCGATGATCCCGTGATGGCTGCGGAGCCACCGAAGGAGTTCGCGTTCAACCTGCTGGCGGGGGTTCACACCCGTTCCTATGCCGCCGACCGGCCCCATCCGCGGGGTTTGGTACGGGTCTGAGTCCCTGGTACGGATCTACCACCGCTGGGGGGTATCAAATCCCTGCCAGAGACTCAGACCCGTACCAGAGTCAGGAGCCGAGGGTGACGTCAAGGGCGAGAGTGAGGCAGCGGCAGCCACCGCCGGCCTTGAGGAACTCGCTCACGTCGCATACCGCCACATCGAAGCCCCAGGCCTCCAGTTGGCGACCGACCCGGGGCGGGCAGGCTGGCATCACGACCGTCGAGCCGACCACGACGGAGTTGGCACAAAAGCGCATCGCCTCCTCCGGTTCGAGCACCAGCGGCTCGGGGATCAGCGCCTCCATGACGGCGCACCCGTAACGGTCCCAGCCCAGTGGGGCGACGATCGCCCGGCGGCTGTCGAGGGGGCACAACGTCAGGTCCAGGTGGTAGAAGCGCTCGTCCACCAGTTCGATGGAACGCACCGCCGCCCCGGTGACGTGCGACAGATAGGCGTGTGACGCGGCATCGGAGCGAAACCGGTAGGCGGCCACCAGCGCGTCGCCGACCGGGAGGGCGTCGCCGGCTCCTTCCTGGCAGACGCCGATCGGCAACTCGGTCACGTCGAAACCAGCCTGAGTGAACCACGCCACGTCGTGCGCCGTCTCGCCCTGGCGTTCAGGGTGGCGGAAGCGGGCGGGGACGAACTGGCTGCCATTCACGATTCCCGCGTTGGCGGTGAACACCAGGTCGGGCCAGTCCTCCTCGGGCGGCTGAACCTCGACCATCGCCCCGGCGGCTCGCAGGGTGGCCACCAGGTTGTCCCACTGCTCCTGGGCCCGGCCGGCGTCGGCCACGACTTCCTCGACCATCCACGGGTTGATCTGATAGGCCACGCGGAAGTAGCGCGGTGGGCACATCAGGTACCGCCGTCCCCATCCGAGCGGAGCGGTCATGCGGTCGCGATCAGCTGCTCCACCAGGCCCGAGGTAAACAACCCGACATCGGTCACGATGCCGAGCGCCTGATGGCTGCCCCGGTCAGCCAGTTTGGTCGCCACCGCCGGGTTGATGTCCACGCAGAACGTCTCGACACCGGCCGGCAACAGGTTGCCGGTCGCGATGGCGTGCAAGGTCGATGCCAGCATGAGCGCCACACCGACGCCGGGCACCAGGTAGCGCATGGCATCAGCTGCCTGCACCACGTCGGTGTAGACGTCGGGCAGTGGCCCGTCGTCGCGCACCGATCCGCCCAGCACGAACGGCACGCCCCGGCGGACGCACTCGTACATGACGCCACCATCGATGTAGCCCGCGTCCACCGCGGCGCTGATCGAGCCGTAGCGGCGGATCTCGTTGATGACCCGCAGGTGGTTGCTATGGCCGCCCTCGGCGGCCGTGCCCTCGTGGACCGACACGCCGAGCGACGTACCCATGACATTGGACTCGAGGTCATGGGTTGCGAATCCGTTGCCGGCAAAGAGCACGTCGATCCAGCCCTCCCGAACCAGCGCCGCAACCGACGGGCCGGCCCCGGTGTGGATGACCGCCGGTCCGCACACGGCTAGCACCTTGGCCCCGCTCGCCTTGGCCCGGCGGATGCGCTCGGCGACGCGCCGCACGAGCAACGCCTTGGGTTTCTCCGAGGAGACGTCGGAGTTCATGAACTCGAAGGGATGCGCGCCGCGGGGTCGAGACGGCGGCGAGACCCTCACCCCTTCGGTGCCGACCACGACCAGGTCGCCGATGCGAATGCGGTGCATCGGCGCCGCGGTCAAGCGGCCCTCCCCGTCGTAGATGAAACCTTCGTACACCAGCCCACAGTCCATCTCGGGCTGCATCACTTCGACCCAACGGCCGCCGATGCGGACCGAAGTGGGCAGGTTGGTGGTCGAGTAGAAGCCCACAGGGAGCACCCCGTCGGTGTCGGCCGCCACCAACTCGGCATCGGCGGTGATCACCCGATTGGCCCCGTGGACCTGCAACTCGTCGAGCAGCGACTGGAGGGCGTCGGCGTCGGGGGTGCTCACCTCGAGGCGAGCCCGGGACATGTCCAGATTCGTCTTGCCGATCTCGACGTCAAGCACGCGGTAGTCGGCGCCCGCCGCCAGGATGAGGTCCATGACCTTGGCCAGGATGAGCGAGTCGATGATGTGGCCCTCGATCTCCACGACCTCGCTGGCCATCGGTTACGCCCCCACCGGTGGCGCCGCCGCGATCACCGCACTCCGGCGGAACGACCACAGGTCCCGGATGACGACATGGATGACGCCGCCCGCGGGGATCGCCAGCAGGGCCCCGAGTAACCCGAGCAGCTGGAAGCCGACCAGCACGCTGACCGCAACCCCGAGCGGGCTCAGGGCGAGCGTCCGGGCGTTGATCCGCTTGCCCAGGGTCCGGTTCCGCAGCAAATGAAAGGCGAAGAGGATGACGACGATGGCGATGCCGGCCGGCGTCGAGTGGATGAACCCAACCGCGGCGGCTGGCAGCACACCGAGGAACGGCCCGACCAGCGGGATGAGGGCGGTGAAGGCGATCCACAGCGCCAGAACCCCTCGAAAGGGAATACCGAGGGACCACAGGGCGGCGTACGCGACGACGCCGGCAAGGAAGCTGGTGATGAGGACCCCGCCCACGTATCCCGCCAGTGCCCGCATCACGTCGTGGACCACGATGCTCACTTTGTCGCGGACTGGGGGCGACAGTACGGCCAGGCCTCCGGCCATCATCCGGGGGCCCTGGATCAGGAGGAGCAGCGTCATCACGATGATCGTGGCCAGCGCCGTCAGGGCACTGAGCACACTCTTGGCAATCTTGACCGCGGGCTTTCCCGCTGACTGCAGGGCGCTCTTCAGGTCGGGCTGATTGCGCTCGACATAGGTGTCCAGGTTGTACTTCTTCACCAGGTGGCCGATGGTGCCCCGCCCCGCCCGGGCGTCGGCCACGTACCCCGGAAAGTCGTTGACCGCCACGTTGACCTGGTCCACCAGCGGCCGCACGAACTCATAGGTGAGGCCGACGACCAGGCCGGCGCCGGTCAGGAACACCAAGAGCGCCGCCAGGGCCCGGCGGAACTTCAACCGGCGCACCAAGAAGTTGACCGTCGGGTGCAACACGGCGGCGAAGAAGCAGGAGACCACGGTCCAGATCGCGACCTGCTGGAGCCGCATCAGCAGCTCCACTGCCAGCACCGTCAGCATGACCGACCCGACGACGGCCAGCATGGTCCGGATCGGGACAGGCCGCTTTCTGGCCGGCGGGGGCAGCGCCGTCGCGGTCGGCATGCTGGCAAGCTAACGCGGCCAGTACGCTGCGGGGGCCATGGGACAGCCGATCACCGTCACCGAGAAGCCGTCCAAGCGGTCCGGCATCGTGCGCTTCGATCTCAACCGGGTACTCACCGGCATGGGCCACGAGGAGTACCGCAGCGCCGCCGACACGACCGGCAACCGGCCGCCCGACCTGCTGGCCCGGCGGCTGTTCGAGCACGACTCGGTCAAGGCGGTGCACATCTACGGCAACGAAGTCACCGTCGAGTTGCACGCATGGAAGTCGGCCGTGGGCTTGAAGGAGTCGATCGAGGGCCTCTACACCCACTACCTCCCTGGCGTGCAGCCCTTCACGGGCTAGCACTACTTAGCAAGGGGAATAGTTAGCTCAGCAAAGCAGTTGTCCTGAGCGTGAGTACTTCTCCGATCGTCGATGTGTTGCCTAGCCAGTTGCGCCTCACGGTCATGCGCCTGGCCCGGCGTCTCCGCCAGGAGGCAGGCGCCGACATCACCTTGTCGCAGCTGTCGGCCCTGTCCACTGTCGATCGGCGGGGGCCGGTGTCGCTGAAGGAGCTGGCCGAGGTGGAGCGGATCACGCCACCGTCCATGACCAGGATCTCGACGTGCCTGGAGGAGCGGGGGCTGGTCGTGCGAACTGTCGATGCCTCCGACCGTCGCGTCGCTCGCTTGGCCATCACCGACTCGGGTCTAGAGTTGCTCGAGCAGACACGGTCGCGGCGTGATGCCTACTTGGCGACGCGATTGCACGCCTTGGCGCCCCATGA
Organism: Acidimicrobiaceae bacterium; assembly: GCA_030838025.1. GTDB lineage: Bacteria > Actinomycetota > Acidimicrobiia > Acidimicrobiales > Palsa-688 > JALYXV01. Next base: position 3,253 of record JAUTXM010000401.1, on the reverse strand, counting down.
CCTGGCAACGTTGACCGAGGCACTTCCGATCCTCGAGCGGCTGGTCGGGGAGCTCCCCTAGTGAGGGGCACATTCCGATCGATGCGCAGCCGCAACTACCGGCTGTATTTCTACGGCCAGCTGGTTTCCACCAGCGGCACCTGGATGCAGACCGTGGCGCTCGGGTGGCTCGTGCTTCGCATCACCAACAGCGGCTTCGCGGTGGGCGTCGTCACCGCACTGCAGTTCCTCCCCATGCTGCTCCTTGGCACCTACGGCGGGGTCATCGCCGACCGCCTGGAGAAGCGCCGGACCTTGATCGCGACACAGGCCGGCATGGCGTTCAGCTCCGCCGCCCTGGCCGCCATCACCTTGGCGGGCGCCGATCCGCTCTGGGCGATCTATCTACTGACCTTCCTCCTGGGCACGTTCAGCGCCGTCGACATGCCCGTGCGCCAGGCCTTCGTCAGCGAGATGGTCGGCCAGGACGACCTGCCCAACGCCGTGGCCCTCAACAGCGCCATGTTCAGCACCTCCCGGGTCATCGGGCCGGCCATCGGGGCCATCCTGATCAAACTGGTCGATGTGGGGCCGGTGTTCGCGGTCAACGCCGTGTCGTTTGCCGCTGTGATCGCGGGCTTGATGATGATGCAGTCCAACGAGTTGTACAGGACCGCACCGGTCGCACGAGCCAAGGGCCAGGCCCGCGAGGGGCTGCGCTACGTCTGGGAGACGCCGGAGCTTCGCTCCACGATCCTCGTCATGGCGGTGGTCGGCACCTTGGCGTTCAACTTCACCGTCGTTCTGCCGGTCCTGGCCAAGTTCACCTTCGGTGGCGACGCTGGAACCTATGGAACCTTGAGCGCACTCATGGGAGTCGGCTCCATGGTCGGCGCTCTCGGCGTGGCCTCCCGGCTGCGCCCAACCGCCAAGTTGCTGGTCGGGAGCTGCATGGCCTTCGGGGTCGTCATGCTGGCCAGCGCGGTGGCGCCGACACTGCTGAGCGAGGACGTCCTCATCGTGTTGCTCGGCCTGACCAGCATCACCTTCATGGCGACCGCCAACACGACCTGCCAGCTGACCTCGGTGCCCGAGATGCGGGGCCGGGTGATGGCGCTGTACGGCCTGGTGTTCCTCGGCTCGACGCCAATCGGCGGCCCGATCGTCGGTTGGATCAGCCAGAGCTTCGGTCCCCGTTACGGCCTGGCCGTCGGTGGTGTCGCCACCGTGGCGGCCGCAGGCGCCATGGGGTCGGTGTTGTTGCGGCGCCACTTCGGTACCCGGCAGGGCCAGATGGTCGTGGCCCTCGATCCCTCCGCCGAGCCCGCAGCCGCATAGGCTGGATTTTTCCCAAGTCGTCTGGAGGCGTGGTGGGCGACTCCACCTCACCGCTGTCCACCTACCAAGCCAAGCGGGATTTCGGGGAGACGCCCGAACCGGCGGGGGCAGTCGAGCCGTCGGGCGGCGCCCTCCGCTTTGTGGTGCAGGAACATCACGCGACGGCGCTGCACTGGGACCTCCGCCTCGAGCGTGGCGGCGTGCTGGTGTCGTGGGCGCTGCCGAAGGGGGTCCCGCCCGACCCCCGGACCAACCACCTGGCCGTGCACACCGAGGACCACCCGATGCAGTACCTCGACTTCCAGGGCTCGATTCCCGCCGGGAACTACGGGGCAGGAACCATGTCGGTCTGGGACACCGGCACCTACGAGCCCGAGAAGTGGGGGGACCGGGAGGTCATCGTGGTGCTGCACGGGGAGCGGGTGGACGGGCGCTACGTCCTGTTCCAGACCCGGGGCAATCAGTGGATGATCCACCGCATGGACCCCCCGGCCGACCCCGACCGCCAGGTGTGGCCGGGATGGACGGCGTTCCCGCCGATGACGGCCGCCACGGGCTCGTCCCTTCCGGTCGACGGTTATGGCGTCGAGTTCGCCTGGGGCGGCCAGCGGGTTCTCACCTTCGTGTCGGGCGGTCGGCTGCAACTGCATCCGGTGCAGCTGCATCCGGTGGACGACCCTCCGGCCGCTGAGGGTGGGGAGCTGGTCGGGCGGTTTCGGGAGTTGCGGGCTCTTGGTGAAGCGTTGGGGGTGACCGAGGTGGTCCTGGACGGTGAGATCATCGTCCTAGGGGAAGGAGGCCAGCCGTCGCGCCCGCGGCTCTCGGAGCGGCTGGGCGCCCGATCCGATACCACGTCACGGCGCCTGAGTGAGCGGTACCCGGCCACCTTGATGGTGTCCGACCTGCTGTGGTTGGACGGTCATCCGACGATGGCGCTGCCCTATGAGCAACGGCGGCGGTTGTTGTCCGGGCTGTCGTTGAGTGGTCCTGCGTGGCAGGTCCCGACTTCGTATCCCGGAAGTGATGGGCCGGCGTTGCTGGCCGCGGCGGGCCAACAAGGCCTGCCCGGTGTGGTGGCCAAGCGGCTGGACAGCCCGTACCGCCCGCAGGACGACGCTTCGGCGTGGATCTTCGTGCCCGCCTGAGGTAAGTAAGAAGGATGAAGATCAACAGTTCGTTCACCGTCGAAGCCCCCCCGGACGAGGTGTTCGCCTATCTGCTGGATGTCAACCAGGTGGTGGGCTGTGTGCCCGGGGCGCAGCTTTCCGAGGTGGTCGACTCACAGACCTTCACCGGGAAACTGAAGGTCAAGGTGGGCGCCGTTCAGATCATCTACCAGGGCACGGCGCACATCGCCGATACCGAAGAACTCGACGACCGGGTGACCGTCAAGATCGATGCCAAGGGCAAGGAAGTCGGGGGACAGGGGACGGTGCGGGCCGCGGTGGCCATGACCGTTGCCCGCTCGGGCAGCGGCGGGTCGGAGGTCAGCATCGAGGCCGACCTGAGCGTCAGCGGCAAGATCGCCCAGTTCGGGAGGGGCGTCATCGAGGACGTCTCCCGCAAGCTGGTGGGCCAGATGGCCGAGTGCATCAGCGCCAACCTTCAGTCGGCGCCTACCGGCTAACGCAGCTGCGGAGCGAACACACGTTCGCTACCGTATGTGGTGTGTCAACTGGTAGGACCATTCTGGCCGAGGCGGCAGGACGGGTACGACCGGTCACCATGGCCGGCCAACAGCTCCTTCCTGTGGTCGCCCCCTTGGCGCCGCTGTTCCCTGACGACGGTCTACGCCGAGGGAGCACCGTGGTGGTCAAACCGGGCGGGACGGGTGCGACGTCGCTGGCCTTGGCGCTGGGTGCGGCGGCGTCGCAAGCGGGATCGTGGTGTGCCGCCGTGGGCTTGCCGGCGTTGGGGATCGTGGCCGCCGCCGGGC
>JAUTXM010000280.1 GCA_030838025.1 Acidimicrobiaceae bacterium | reverse complement strand
GTACCCACCGTCCTGCGAGGCTCGACCGGTGGGGCGGCCACGGTCGAGGCGTCTGGGGCGACCATCGGCGAGGTCTTCGAGGACCTGGTGCAGCGGTACCCGGACCTACGCCCCCAGGTGCTGCACGACGACGGCAGCCTCCACCGCCACCTGAACGTGTTCCTCAACGACGACGACATCCGCTACCTCGGCCGGCTGGAGGCCAAGGTGGGCGACGACGACACCATTACCCTGATGCCCGCGGTGGCGGGTGGGGCCGTCGGGGGCGCGGGCTGATGGCGCGCTACGAGAGCGTGCTCGAACTGATCGGCAACACCCCGCTGCTCGACGTCAGCGCCCTGTCGCCAAACCGGCGGGTGCAGATCTTCGCCAAGCTCGAGGGTGAAAACCCCGGCGGTTCGGTCAAGGACCGCGCCGCCAAGGGCATGATCGAGGAGGGGGAGAAGAACGGGTCCCTCCGGCCCGGCCAGACCATATTGGAATCGTCGAGCGGCAACACCGGCGCCGCGCTGGCGCTGATCGCCCGGGTCAAGGGCTATCCCATCAAGATCGTCCTGCCCGAGAACGTCTCACCCGAGCGCCGCCAGCTGCTCGAGGTCTGGGGCGCCGACATCATCAACTCGCCGGGCGAGGAGGGCTCCAACGGGGCCATGCGCCGGGCGCAGCGGCTGGCGGAGGAGCACCCGGACTGGTGGTTCACCTACCAGTACGGGAACCCGGCCAACCCCAAGGCCCACTACGAAGGCACCGGCCCCGAGATCTGGCGGGACTGCCCCGAGATCACCCATTTCGTCGCCGGGCTCGGCACCGCGGGGACGCTGATGGGCGTGGGTCGGTTCTTGAAGGAACGCAACCCGCTGGTGCAGGTGTGGGCCGTCGAGCCGCCGGTGGGCGAGATGGTGGACGGGTTGAAGAACCTGGACGAGGGGTTTGTTCCGCCCGTCTTCCTGGACGGGGGCGGCTACGAGCTGCTCGACCGCAAGCGCATCGTCGGACCGAGGGAGTCCATCGAGTGGACCCGCCGGCTGACCGACGTGGGCGTGTTCTCGGGGATCTCGTCGGGCGCGGCCATGGCCGGGGCCGCCAAGTGCGCCGCCGAGATCGACGAGGGCGTCGTCGTGGTGATCGTGGCCGACGGCGGTTGGAAGTACCTCTCCACCAACGCCTGGACGGGCGACATCGACGAGGTCACGGAGCGAGCCCGCCAGGTCATCTACTTCTAATAGGGGTCGGGCGGTCGCCGGAGTCCATTTCTGCCACTCGATGTATCTATTTCATCGGTTTGTGGCAAGAATGGATCAGGAAGCGGTCCCGGCACCACGGTTAGTGGGTTAGTGGGTTAGTGGGGGATGCGCCACACCCGGGGCTGCCACTCCACCGCATCGGTCCAGCCCAGCTTGCTGAGCGTGGCGTTGAGCAGGCTCAGTCCCCCCGTCGCCGGGAAATCGTCCGACCGCATCCGGATCCGGCTGACCAGGAGCTTGCGCGCCTCCTCGAGTGGCCCCGCCTTGTCCCCGGCCATCTCGATCAGGGTCGCTCGGGCCTGGTCGCGGTCGCGTTCACCGCTGCCCGCGCTCGCCAGGGCAACGGCCCGTTCGGCGATCTCGCTGGAGTTAGCTGGAGCCACAGGCTTCTACCTCTCGACGACGAACAGCGAGCCACCATCATGCCCGTTCCCGCCCGCCGGTAACGTCTGGGGCCAATGGATGACCGGGCCATCGGCGTGTTCGACAGCGGTTTCGGCGGCCTGACCGTCGCCCGGGCCCTGATCGACCTGCTCCCCGGTGAGGACATCGTCTACGTCGCCGACACCGGCCGCTACCCCTACGGCCCCCGGCCGCTCGACCAGGTCAGGACGTTCGCAGCCCAGATCACGACCAAGCTGATCGACGAGCACGACGTGAAGCTGGTCGTCGTGGCCTGCAACACGGCCGCCGCCGCGGCCCTCGACCTGCTGCGCTTCGAGCACGACACGCCGCTCATCGGCGTGATCGACCCCGGTGTCCGCGCCGCCGTCGGGGCCACCCGCAACGGGCGCGTCGGCGTCATCGGCACCGTCGGCACGATCGGTTCGGGCGCCTACCAACGGGCGGCCACCGCGCAACGGGTACCGGTGCAGCTGACCTGCGCCGCCTGCCCCGGTTTCGTGGAGTTCGTCGAGCGGGGCGAAACCCGCAGCGACCAGGTCCACGTCCTCGCCGAACGCCTCCTCGCCCCGGTGAAGGCGGCCCGGGTGGACACGCTGCTGCTCGGCTGCACCCACTACCCGTTCCTCGCCCGCACCATCGGCGACGTCATGGGCCGCGACGTGGTCCTGGTCAGCTCAGCCGACGAGACGGCCTTCGAGGTGCGGGCCATCCTGAGTGAGACCGGGCTCGGCCGGCGCAGCGCCGGCAAGGGCGATCACCGCTGGATCTCCTCGGGCGACACCGAGACGTTCCGCGACCTGGGACAGCGGCTCTTCGGCCCCGAGATCGACGAGGTGGAGGGATGGGACCCGACGTGACCCCCAACGGCGCCAACGACAACGGCACCGACGACGATGTCACCATCACCGTCCTGGGCAGCTCGGGCAGCTATCCCGGCCCCGGATCGGCGTGCAGCGGCTACCTGCTCCGCCACCAGGGTTTCCGCCTGTGGCTCGACGCCGGCCCGGGCACCATGGCCAACCTGCAGACCCACATCGGCCTGGCCGACGTCGACGCGGTCGTGCTGTCCCACGAACATCCCGACCACTGGAGCGACCTCGATGGCTTCTACATCGCCTGCCGGTACGTCGAAACCAGGACCGACGTGCCGATCTACGCGCCCGCCGGGCTGTGCGACATGATGCGCAGCGAGATCGACGAGCAGTCCCCATTCGACTGGCGAGAGATCACGGACAAGACCAAGGTGGCCATCGGACCGTTCCAGTTCACCTTCTCGCGGACCGACCACCCGCCCGAAACCCTGGCGGCCCGGATCGAGCCCGCCGGGAATCCCCGCGTCCTCGGCTACACCGCCGACACCGGCCCCGCCTGGGCGATCGAAGAACTCGGCCTCGGCCTCGACCTCGTCGTGTCCGAGGCCACGTTCCTCCACGATCGGGAGGGCACCTCGCCCCACATGAGCGCCCGCCAAGCGGGCACGGCGGCCCGGGCGGCCCAAGCCAAGCGGCTGCTCATCACCCACATCTGGCCCATCGTCGACCCCGAGCAAAGCGTGGCCGAGGCCCGCGAGGCGTTCGGCGGCCCCGTCGAATACGCCCGGATGAACGCCACCTACCAACTATGAGGCGCGACGGCCGCCAACCCGACGACCTGCGCCCCCTCACCTTCACCC
>JAUTXM010000207.1 GCA_030838025.1 Acidimicrobiaceae bacterium | reverse complement strand
CCCCGCCAAAGGAACGATGTCCGCTGCCAAAGCGACGGCCCCGGCCACAGCGGCGACGACCCAACGCAGCGAGGTGGCGGCTGAGAGCGCGCTGCTCAGCGCGGCGTTGCAGAGCCGGCGGCGGTGGCGCACGACCGTCGTGGTCATCGTGGTGCTCGGCTTCGGGGTGCTGGCGGCGTGGGTCGTGGCGCAGTCCAGCGGTTCCCGGCTACCGGGTCAGACCGCCAGCGGAAACAGCCAGCTCACCGGAACCACCGCCGCGGGCGGAGTCGACCAGCGCCTGGTGACGGCGGCCGACCTGGTCAACCAGGGCAAGGTGGCCGACGCCTTGAAGCTCTACGACCAGGTCCTGCAGGACGACCCCAACCAACCGGTGGCCTTGGCCGACGGCGGATGGTTGCAAGCGCAAGCAGGGCTGGCGGGCAACCGTTCGGACCTGGTCGACAGCGGCCTGGCCCGCATCGAAAAGGCCGAAACCATCGCGCCCGACTTCGCCGACGCCCACTTCTTCCGGGGCTTCCTGCTCCTCCGGGCCAAGAACAACGCAGCAGGTGCCGTGACCGAACTACGGCTGTACCTGGGCATCGTGGACCCATCGGCACCCCAGGTGCCCCAGGTCCAGACCCTGCTGCAGGAGGCCATCAAGGCGGCAGGACCGAGTGTCCCCGCCGGACCCAACGCTCTTACGACAACGACGGCGGCGACCGCCGCAACCACCACCTCGCAGCCGTAGCGGCGACGTGGTGGTTGTCGGCGGCCCGACCGGACCCGCCGACTTTTGAAATGCTTGGTTTACCCTTTTAGCTACGGCACAAGTCTCGACTGTGCTCGCTGGGTCGGCTATTTTGGCCGGACCGAGCTGGATAAACGTGTGGCTCCAGGGGAGAGGAAACGAAGTATGCGGACGTTGAGGCGGGGAGCGGTAGCCGTGGGGGTCGTCGGGCTTGTCCTTTCGGCCGGCGCAGCCGGGTTTGGCGGTAGCGCAGTCAAGAGGTCCTCCGAAAGGAGACCGACTACTGCATGTGTCGCGCTCGACGCGAGCTACGACCTGCTTGAAGCTCACCCCCAAGGGGTTAGTCGCGCGTTTTGGGAAGCTGCAGAGCGCGTCGCGCTGTCGGCGCAACACTGCGACCCCGAGGACTGAACCTGCACCGCCATCTGAGGTGGCCGCTCCCTGAGCCGCCACCTCAGTGGTGTCGTGCAGACGAACCGGTGGTCGCAGCCGTCAGCGACGTAGCGAGCGGAGCCGCTGGATCACCCCGGACAACGCGCCCGCAGCCACCTCGACCTCGTCGCCGGTAGTCGACCAGCCGACCGACAGTCGCAGGCTATGGTCGGCGTCGACGCCCATCGCCGCCAGCACGGGCGACGGCTCGAGGGACTCTGACGAGCAGGCACTGCCCGAGTGGACGGCCACGCCGGCCTGGTCGAGCCCGATCAGGACCGCCTCGGCCTCCACATCGGCGACCCCGAGACAGAGCAAGGAGGAAAGGCGACTCTGGGGCTGCGAGGGTCCGTATGTCCGAACGCCGGGAATGGCGAGGGCCGCGCAACGCAGCCGGTCGGTCTGGATCCCCCCCGCCGCCGCCTCGAGCTCCAAGGCGCCGTCCGCCAACTCCGCGGCCGCCGCGCCGAAGCCCACCCACGCGGGAAGGTCTTCGAGTCCGCTGCGTCGAGCTCGTTCCTGCTCGCCGCCCACCAGGAATGGCGGGAGCCGCACACCGCGGCGCACCAGCAGCGCCCCCGCCCCCTTCGGGCCGCCCAACTTGTGCGCCGACAGCGACAGCAGGTCGGCGCCCAACTCGTCGAACGCGATCGGGAGGTGCCCGGCGGCCGCGGCCGCGTCGACGTGGACCAAGACCCCCCGCTCACGGCAGGCCGCAACGACGTCGGCAACCGGCTGGATCGTGCCCACCTCGTGGTTGGCCCACTGGCAATGGACCAGGGCGGTGTTGGGACCGATGGCACCGAGGACGTCATCGACGTCGATCCGACCGTCGCCATCGACGGCCGTTACGCTGACGCGTCCGGCCCGCTCCGAAGCCCGCCGGACGGCGGAGTGCTCGACGCCTGGGCAAACGATGTGGTCACCCCGGCCCGATGTGACTGCCCCGTACACCGCAGCATTGATGGCCTCGGTGGCCCCGGAGGTGAAGATCACTTGGCGCATGCGGGTACCGCAGAACGCGGCCACCTTTTCCCGAGCCTCCTCGAGAACTGCCCGAGCGATCCGCCCTTCGGTGTGTACCCGGCCGGGATCGGCGAGGTTCAGCGCTGCCACCAAGGCGTCGACGACCTCGGGCCGGGGCGGCGACGTGGACGCGTGGTCGAGGTAGATCCGGGGCACGGGTGGGAGCCCCGCTCAGACGACGGTGATGCAGGCGTCGTCGCCCAGGGCCCGGGACGATTCCGTCCCGAGGACCGTCTCGCCGCCGTACAGGCTGGCCAGCATCCCCCGCACCATGCCCCGGTCGACGGCGCAAATGACGGGGTGCTGCTTGGCGGTGTCGAAGAACGGGCAGTTGTCCTTGATCAGCGCCAGCGACGAGCCCCGGGCCTCGGCGTGGGCCTCGAAGCCGTGCGCCGTAAGGGCGTCGGCCACCGCGTGCAGGGCGGACCGGAAGGACCGCTGCTCGTCGGCCGCCGACATCTGGCTGGCCAGTTCGCGGCCATATTCTTCGCCGACCTGTTCGGCCATGGCCTCGGCCTCGGCGGTGGGCACCAAGGCGAGCGCTCGGCCGAGGAGGGTGATGAGCAGGTCACTGCCCTTGACCGGCAGTTCCAGGCCCGCCGCCCGGCCCGACACCCGGTACCCCTTCGAGGGGCGCCCGGCCCGGGCGGCCTCGCTGCGGGCGACGAAGACCTCGACATAGCCTCCGGCAGCCAGCTTGTCCAGGTGATGGCGGGCCACGTTGGGGTGCAATGCGAAGTGCTCAGCCACGTCGCTGGCCGTCACACCCAGCTCATGCTCCCGGGCGAAGAGGTAGATCCGGCGCCGGGTGGGATCGCCGAAGGCAGTCGTCACGGCCACCACGGCGGCTGAAAACTCGACGTCGGTCAGCGGGTTGGCGCTGCTGTTGCGGCTGCCCGGCGTCGGGTGGGCTAACCCATCCACGGCGGTATTGTACCTACGGCGGTAGTGCAAATACCGGAGGATCTCGTGCCCGCAACCGAGCCGCAGCTAATGGAGGCGCTCCGCGGGGTGCTCGACCCGGAGCTGCACATCAGCATTGTCGAGCTCGACATGGTCAAGGGCCTGTCGCTGGACGACGGCGGGCGGCGGGTAACGGTGACCGTGGCGCTCACCGTGGCCGGCTGCCCGATGCGCACCGAGATCACCGAGCGGGTCACCTCGGCCCTGCTTCCTCTCGACGGCGTCGAGGAAGTCGACGTCCAGTTGACCGTCATGAGCGCGACCGAACTGTCGGCCGTGCGGGAGAAGATGCGGGCCCACAACGGGGGTGGCGCCGCCGCCGGGGGGGTCGCCGGCCAGCCGCTGGGTCATGAGAAGGGTGTGCCCAATCCGTTCATGAATCCCGAGAGCCGCACCCGCATCCTGGGCATCAGCTCGGGCAAGGGCGGTGTCGGCAAGTCCTCGGTGAGCGTCAACCTGGCCGTGGCGCTGGCTCAGGCGGGGCACAGCGTGGGCATCCTCGACGCCGATGTGTACGGCTTTTCGGTACCGAAGATGCTCGGGATCGAGGGCGACCCGGTCGTGATCGACGACATGATCGTGCCGCCGGTGGCCTACGGGGTCAGCTGCATCTCGATCGGCTTCTTCGTGGGCGACGACCAGCCGGTGATGTGGCGGGGACCCATGCTGCACAAGGCGCTGGAGCAGTTCCTGGTCGACGTCTACTGGGGCGATCCCGAGTTTCTGGTCGTCGACATGCCGCCCGGCACGGGCGACGTGGCGCTGTCGATGTCGCAGTACCTGCCCCGAAGCGAGATCTACGTCGTCACGACGCCACAAGCGGCGGCCCAACGGGTCGCCCAGCGGACCGCCTACATGGCCAAGAAGGTCAACATGCCCCTCCGGGGTGTCATCGAGAACATGAGCTGGTTCACCGGCGACGACGGCACGCGATACGAGCTGTTCGGACGGGGCGGCGGCGAGGCCCTGGCGGCCGACCTCGGCGTGCCCCTGCTAGCCCAGCTCCCCCTCGTGCCCGCCCTGCGGGAGGGGGGCGACCTCGGCCGTCCCATCACCGCGACCGACCCGACCAGCGACGCGGCCATGGCTTTCGAGGCCCTGGCCAAGGTGATCGTGGCGAAGGGAGCGACCCGGGTCTTCCGGCCGGAGCTTACGATTCGCTGACACGACGGCCGTTTGCACTGGCGGGGCGCCAGACTGCAATGGTGGGAACACATGGCAGGGTCGACGCGGAAGCCATCGGCACGCCCATCGGTCGGCGCGTGGTCCTGGGAATGCTCGGTCTCGGGGTAGCCGGGATTCTGGGCGGGGCCCGGGTGCAGGATGCCCTGAACACCGTGCTGAGCCCGCTGGAGGCGGCGGACCCGACCGGCCTCAGCCAGCTGATCCCCGCTGCGGGCGGCTTCCGTATCTACTCGGTGACCGGGTCGCTGCCATCTTCGAGCCCCGCCGACTACCGCCTGACCGTCGGCGGGATGGTCGATCGGCCCCTCACCTTGACCTTGGCCGACTTGAAGTCGATGGCGCCGACGACGCTGGTGAAGGACTTCCAGTGCGTGACCGGTTGGCGCGTACCCATGGTCCATTGGACCGGCGTCAAGTTGTCGACCGTGCTGGACGAGGCCGGGGTGCAGCCGGGCGGGGCCGCCTTGAGGTTCGAGTCCTTTGACGGTACCTACACCGAGAGCCTCACCATCGACCAGGGCCGGCGGCCCGATGTGCTGGTGGCCTACGAGATGCTCGGCGCTCCGGTGACCCGCCAGCACGGAGGCCCGGTTCGGATGTACGTGGCGCCCATGTACGGGTACAAGTCGTGCAAGTGGCTGTCCAAGATCAGCGTCGTCTCGAAGGTAGAGGCCGGGTACTGGGAGCGATTCGGCTACGACATCGACGGCTGGGTGGGTCGGAGCAATGGCCGAAGCGACAAAGCGACCACCTGAACCGGCGTCCTCGCCGGCGGCCGAACGTGCCGGGGTGAGCGACGGGGCGCTGGGCCCGCGGCGGGCGAGCAGCCAGGCGACGCCGAAGGCGGCCGCGCTCCAACTGCTGCGCTTCGACGTCGCCGAACGGGTCGTCCACTGGGCCAACGCCATCCTCTTCGCCATCCTCATGGCCACCGCGGGCGTCTTGTACCTCCCCCCTCTTTCCGCCGCAGTCGGCCGTCGGCAGCTGGTGGTGACCATCCATGTGTACGCAGGCCTGATCCTGCCGGTGCCGTTGGTGCTTGGCATCGTGGGGCGGCGTTGGGGCCGGCGGTTGCGGTCCGACCTCCGTCGACTGAACCGCTGGATACCCGAGGACCGGGTCTGGGTGCGGCGGCGGGGTTGGCGGCCGGAGCGGGTGACCGGGTTGAAGCAGGGCAAGTTCAACGCCGGGCAGAAACTCAACGCCGCCTTCACGGGCGGCGCCATGCTCCTCATGCTGGCCACCGGTTCGATCATGCACTGGTACAAGCCCTGGCCCCTGTCGTGGCGGACGGGGGCCACCTTCGTCCACGACTGGGTCGCCATCGCGCTGTTCTTCACCATCACCGGCCATATCCTCTTTGCCTTCTCTGACCGCGAATCGCTCGACTCGATGTGGTCAGGCAACATCAGCCGGGCCTGGGCCAAGAAACGGGCCCCGAAATGGCTCGACGAGGAACTCGCCAAGTCCCGGGCCGCGGCGTCACGCGACGCACCCTCCACCTGATCGCACCTCAGAGGCTGACGCCGGCGCGGGGCAAGCGGCCCCGGTCCCAGCCGAGTTGGGCCACCGCCGTCTGGCAGGCGTAACGATCGGTCATCCCCGCCACATAGGTGACCGCAGCCCGCACGGCCGCATCGGTCCCCGCGTCCACCCCGGGGAACCCGACCGACGGGAGCAGGTTGGGCCGGTCGGCGAAGTGCTCCACCAGGGCGCGTAGCAAGGCGACGACCGCCGCCCCCTGGGCGGCGGACGACGGTCGCAGGTAGATCCGCTCGTAGTTGCACTCCCGGAAGTCGGCCAGCGCTTCGGCCAACGGCTCGCTCATGGCCACGTGGCACGTCGAGAGCGTCCCGCCGATCAGGCCTTCGATAAACGCGCCCAGCTGGCGGCTCCTGGTCCGTCCACATCGCTCGAGTACCGACGGCGGGAGTACCCCCTCGGTGACGATCCCGGCGCGCACCGCGTCCTCGAAGTCGTGGCAGACGTACGCAATGCGGTCGGCCCAGCTGACCACCTCCCCCTCGGGCGTGGCCGGGGCAGGGCGGCTCCACGAGTGGTTGCGGATGCCGTCGCTCGTCTCCCGGCACAAGTTGGCGGGACCGAGCACGACGTCCGCGCCCCACACCGCGTGGTCGAAGCCCTCGGGAAGATACGGGGTCAGTGCGTCTTCGCTGGCGTGGCCACCAGGGCCATGGCCGCAGTCGTGGCCCAGCGCGATCGCCTCGGTCAGGGCAACATTGAGCCGGCACGCCCGGGCGGCCGCCGTCGCCACCTGGGCCACCTCGAGGGCATGGGTGAGGCGGGTGCGCTGGTGATCGTCGGGGAAGACGAAGACCTGGGTCTTGCCAGCCAGGCGCCGGAACGGCGCCGAATGGAGGATCCGGTCTCGATCACGCTCGAAGCACGTCCGGTACAGATCGGCCTCCTCGAACCGCGGCCGATCACCGCCATCGCGTGATCGGGTGGCACCGGGAGCGAGGGTTGCGTCCTCAACCGCCTCGCGCTCCTCTCGGCGGAGCCTCGCGGGCCAGCCGACGTAGGCCGAACTGGCGCCATGCGCCCGCCGACTCGGCAGCTCTGCCGGCCCGCCATGACCGGACATGGTTCCCGCCCAGCGCAACTCCCGATCAGAGAGGCCCCGGGCGGCCACAGGTTCAATTGTCATCGAATACACCGTACCCAGGGGGGTGTGACGATCTCGGCGCGGCACATCACGCCGCCGTGGGCGGGTTGTGTCGGGGGTTGCGAGGGTTGGTGGGGCCCACGAAGGCCCGCTTGCCGACGCCGTTGACGAGTGCCCAGCCGTGTCCGGTCTTGAGTTGGTTGTGGTGGTGGCACAGGGCGTCGAGCCAGTCGACGAGCGTGATGTGGATGTCGGCCCAGTCGACCCGGTGGTCGACTTCGAGTCGGGCAGTGCACGCGCAGCCGGTGGCGGCGCAGGTGGGATGGAGCCATTCGAGAACGCCCGCGGTCGCCGCTTCGAGCAAGCCCCCCGCCGCGGTGGGAGCGGCATCGACAGCGTCGGCGATCGCCGACGCCTGGGTGGGCGACAGGGTCCCTGACAGGGCGGCGGCCGCCACCTCGGGTTGCCGGTCGAGCCGCCGCCCCAAAGCCAATGCCTCGCGAGCACCGGCGACGGTGGTCCCGGTGCAATGGGCCAACTGTTCCTCGGCCGAGCGGTGCCCGCTCGCCTTCCACGACTGGGCCTGCGCCGCCCGGGCCGCGGCCAAGGATTTGACCGCCGAAGCCATGTGCTCCACTGCCGCCGCCTGCTGGACCACGTCCGCGGCATCCGCGGCCGACAGCAGCGAGGCGTCGAATTGGGTCGAGTACTCCCGCATCGCTGCGGTCAACTGTGGAAGGCGCTGGCACATCGGAAACCTCGATGAAGGGAACGTATGTTCGTACTCTATCGGCCCTATGTGACCGTTATCAACCCATTTCAGCGATTCTGGGCTATCCCTGACCGTCCTCGGCCATTGCGCTCAGGATGAGGTGCCACGACGCCAAGCCGTGCCGGCACCAGCCATTTGGTGTCACGAGGCACTCGTCGGGACAGCGGCAGACGCCGTCGGCCAGCCAGTCGGCCAGGGTGTCCTCGTCCGGTGGCGCCCACCCGTCGTTGACTTCGAACCAATCATGGGCGTTGCGAATGGCGCGCTCAGCGGACATGGACACCGCCCAATCCTTGCCGACGGTCGCTCGTCGTCGAGCGACAGACACGCACCGAATTGCGACGGCCTCCCGGTGCCGGCTCCGCCGCGGCGGGCAGGACGGCATCGGCCACCACGGGACTCGAGGGCACCCACGGGAGGCATTTTCCCAGAGAGAAGTTGCACCACCGGGTGGACGCCGCGTCCGCCTGACAGCCGCAGCGGTTCCCGGCGGCCGGGTAGAGGCGCCCCCCACGTAGCATGGCCACGCCTGACGAGTTTCTAGAAGAGAGGACCATCGCCGTGGAGGTTCGCATCGGTGTAACCCAATCACCGAAAGAGATCGAGGTCGACCTCGGTGAGGATGCCGACCCGGCGGCAGTGGCCAAGTCCGTCGAGGACGCCCTGAGCGGCGACCTCGGGGTGCTGTGGCTCACCGACCGCAAGGGGCGGCGCGTCGGCGTGCCTGGGGCCAAGGTGGCCTACGTCGAGATCGGCAGCCCCAACGAGGACCGACGGGTCGGCTTCGGATCCCACTCCGCTGGCGTCCGTTAGCGCCACGCCTCGGGCGGCCTCCGCGCCTCCATTGAACTTGCTCGACCGCAAGCTGGTGTTCGTCACCGGCAAGGGCGGCGTCGGCAAGACGGCGGTCACCGCCGCCCTCGGCCTCCTGGCCGCGGAGCGGGGCAAGCGCACGCTCGTATGCGAGGTCGACTCCAAGGGCAACTTGGCCGACTTCTTCGAGACCGGCCCCACCAGCTTCGAGGAGCGGGAGCTCCAGCCCAACTTGTGGGCCATGTCGATGGACACCGAGGCATCGCTGAAGCAGTACCTGCAGCTCCAGCTGAAGCTGGGCCTGGTGGCGCGCATCGGCCCGCTGGCACGCATGTTCGACTTCGTGGCCACCGCCGCCCCCGGTGTCAAGGAGATCGTGACGGTCGGCAAGCTGTGCTGGGAGGTGCGGGAGCGCCACTACGACTTGGTCGTCGTCGACGCCGCCCCCACCGGCCACATCGTGGGGCAGTTGGCGGCACCACAGGCGATCAACGGGCTGATTCAGGTCGGCCCGGTGCGCCAGCAGACCGGGTGGATGC
This sequence comes from Acidimicrobiaceae bacterium, assembly GCA_030838025.1. Taxonomy (GTDB): domain Bacteria; phylum Actinomycetota; class Acidimicrobiia; order Acidimicrobiales; family Palsa-688; genus JALYXV01. The sequence goes on along the minus strand of JAUTXM010000207.1, from coordinate 6,451 downwards.
TCGACATCCTGGGCAACCCGAGGACGACCGGGGTGGCCATCGTCACCACCGCCGAGGAGATGCCGGTGAACGAGACGATTGAGCTCCAGGGGCGTCTGCAAGCCGAGACCAATGTCGACCTGGCGGCCGTGATCGTCAACCGGGTGCTTCCGGAGTTGTTCGGCCGCGGCGAAGAGGAGGTATTCGAGCGCCTGTGGGACCCCGAGGTCTCGTCGTTGCTGGAAGACGAGATCGGGGGATCGGTCGAGCCGCTGCTCGAGGGCGCTCGAATGGCGGTCACGCTGCGGCGGACCAGGGCCGAGCATCTCGAACGGCTGCGCGATGGCATCGAGGCCGGAGTTCCGATGCTGTACCTGCCCTACCTGTTCGCCCGGTCCCATGGATTGCGCTCGACGCGGCAGCTGGCGGAAGCCTTGTCGGCCGAGCTCGGGTTCTAGGCGCCCCCGGCCGTGGCAGCGCGCACGAAACCCGAGGCCGAACCCACCTCGCTGGAGTCGCTCCTGGCCGCCAAGGAGATCGCGGTGTTTTGCGGCTCGGGCGGGGTAGGCAAAACGACGACCGCGGCGGCCGCGGCCGCGATGGCGGCGGTCAAGCTGGGCGGCAAGGTGCTGGTGCTCACCGTCGACCCGGCCAAGCGCCTAGCCAACGCCCTGGGCCTGCAAGGGTTCGGCAATGAGGAGATGCGAGTGCCGGTGTCGGCGTTCAAGGCCGCCGGCCAGCCCCACCCCCGAGGGGAGTTGTGGGCCGCGATGCTCGACACCAAGCAGAGCTGGGACAACCTGGTGCGCCGCCACGCCCCCGATCCGGCCACCGCCGCCCGCATCCTGGAGAACCCGCTGTACCAGAACATCTCCGGCCGGTTCGTCCAGAGCCACGAGTACATCGCCATGGAGCGGCTGTACGAGCTGCACTCCGAGGGGAACTTCGATCTGATCGTGGTGGACACCCCGCCGACGCGCAACGCCCTCGACTTCATCGAGGCTCCGGAGCGGATGGCGGAGTTCTTCTCCTCCCGGCTGCTGCGACTACTGATCGTCCCTTACCGGTCACGGGTGGTCAACCTGGCGTCGCGGCCGTTCTACCAGGTGGCCGACCGGATCCTCGGGTCTCAGTTCCTGCAGGACATTGCCGAGTTCTTCATCCTGTTCCAGACCATGTACGCCGGCTTCGTCCAGCGTTCGCAGGCCGTGGCCCGGCTGTTGCGCGACAACCGGACGACGTTCGTCGTCGTGACCACGCTGGAGGCGGCGCCGGCCCATGAGGCCGAGTACTTCATCGACGTGCTGACCGCCAAGAAGTTCCACCTCGACGCCCTGGTGCTCAACAAGGTCCTGCCTTCTTACTTCAACGACGAGGCGGCGGCGACGCGGGCGATGCTGCTGACCGACCGGGCCCCCGAACTGGCGGCCAAGGTGGCCGGCGTCACCGGGGACGACTCGGCGCAGGTCGAGCGGGTGCTGGCCGAGGTGGGCGAGAGCTTCTGCAACTTCGGCGTGGTGGCCCAGCGGGAAGCCTCCCAGCGAGCAGTCCTGTCGGCTGCTCCCGCGGTGGTGGCGTCGGTGCCGTACTTCGAAACCGACATCTACGACCTCGACGGTCTGCTTCGATTGGGCGAGAAGTTCTGGACGTAGAAGTCTTGGACGTAGTAACAGCCGTCGAGTACCGGTCCGAGCAGTAGGGGAGCCTGATGGCAACGATGGCCGAGCTGGCCCGGGACTACACCGAGCTTGACGGTCCCACGCTGTCGCACCTGCAGCGCCTGGTCGCGTCCTGGGGGATGCTGTCGGATCTGTGCTTCGCCGACCTCCTGCTGTTCGTGCCGGTATCGAGCAGCGCCGACCGCTTCATCGTGCTCGGCCAGGTCCGCCCGACGACGTCACAGACCCTGCACCGTGACGACCTCGTCGGTCACGTGATCGACGAGGTCGAGCGCCCCTTGGTCTCGAGATGCTGGCGCCTGGCCAGCATCGTCGAGGGTGAGGTGGGCATCCCGAGCCGCAACGAGCGGGGCCGGCTGGTTTCCATCCCGGTGCGCTGGCAGGACAAGGTCGTGGCTGTCATGACGCGCGAGTCGGCCCTCTCAGTCGGGCGCCGCCCAGGCGAGCTGGAACGGGTCTACGTCGAGGTCTTCGACCGCTTCGCCCGCATGATCGTGGCGGGGGAGTACCCGTACCCCATCGAGGAGCCGGTCACCAGCGAGCTGCGGGTCGGCGACGGCGTGCTGCTGCTCGATTCGACCGGCCGAGTCGAGTACGCGTCGCCCAACGCCGTCAACGCGCTCCACCGGATGGGCATGTACTCGGGGCTCGAGGGCATGCGCCTCGACGAGGTCGGTATCGACGAGACGGCCGTGGACGAGGCGTTCGAGACCGCTCTGTCGGTGACCGAGGAGGTGGAGGGTCGTCCCGATGTCACGGTGGTGATCCGTTGCATGCCCCTGCTGGAGAACCGGAAGGCAACCGGCGCGCTGGTGTTGATGCGCGACGTCTCCGATCTGCGGCGATTCCACCGGTTGCTGCTGTCGAAGGACGCCGCCATTCGGGAGGTCCACCACCGGGTGAAGAACAACCTCCAGACAATCTCGTCGCTGCTGCGGCTGCAGGCCCGCCGGTTGCCGCCCGGTGAGGGGAAAAGCGCACTGGAGGAATCAGAGCGCCGGGTGCGCACCATCGCGTTGGTGCACGAGATCCTGTCGCGCGACGCCTCGGACCAGGTCGACTTCAACGACATCGTCCCGTCGCTCCTGCGGATGGCCGAGGATCTGCTGGCGCCCGAGGCCCACTTCCGCATCGGCCACGACGGCGAAGCGGGGGAGTTGCCGGCCACCGTGGCGACTCCGCTGGCAGTCATCCTCACCGAGCTGCTGCAGAACGCGGCCGAGCATGCATTTCCCGAGGGTCCGGGGGTGGCCGCCGGTCAGGTTCCGCCCGGCCATGAGCCGCTACGGGTGCACGTGTCGCTCAAGCGAGACGACGGACAGTTACTGGTGCAGGTCCGCGACAACGGCCAGGGCCTGCCCGAGGGGTTCTCGATCGAGGAGTCCACCAGTCTGGGGCTGTCGATCGTCCGTGACCTGGTCAGGACGCAGCTGGGGGGCACGATCGAGATGCGCACCGACGGCGGCACGGTTGTGGATGTGATCGTCCCGACCACGGTGCAGTCCGATGACGACGAAGGCCTGCCCGCCCCTCCCTAACCTGGTCGGCCTTCCGGCCTTCGGGCGGGTTCGAGCGACCGTCCGGTTCATGCCCCGGCGAACGCGCTCGCTGGTCGCGCCAGCCGGCCCCGGCCGGGGGGAGCCGGAAGCCGGCGATGGGCGATTTGTGCCGCCATAGCGGCGTGACGGGTTGTAACCCGAGCGGGCTCAGCAGGCGCGGCGCTGTCGGGCCAACCAGGCCTTGCGCAGCTTGCGGCGTTCATCTTCGGATGTTCCGCCCCAGATGCCCGACTCCTGGTTGGTTGCCAACGCGAACTCGAGGCACGCCATTTGGGCTTCACATTGCCGGCACACGGCTTTCGCCGACTCAATCTGTTCGATCGCCGGTCCAGTGGTGCCGACCGGGAAGAACAGGTCGGGGTCTGTATCTCGGCAAGCCGAGCGACAGCGCCAATCTTCGAGATCCCACTCGATCGAGCGGCTCCAAGTGAGGGCCACTTCGCCTCCAAGGGACAAATGTGAATGTGAAAACGTTCACAAGCAGTATCCCAACAAAATATGTTGGCTGCGTGCACCCTCAGACTAGGGTGACGAGCCGCCCGAGGCAAGGGGTTGGTCAAGAAAACCTGAGAAAATCCCCGCCCGTGGTCATGATCCTTGCCCATCGAGGCGCCTCTCGGGTCGCCATGGAGAACACCCTCGAAGCCTTCCGTGCAGCGCGCCGCCTCGGCGCCGATGGCATCGAGCTCGATGTGCGTTCCAGCGCTGACGGAGCGTTGGTCGTGTACCACGACGTCGAGATCGTCGGCCTCGGTCCCGTCGCTTCGCTGCGGGTGACTGACCTCCCGGCCCACGTGCCGCTCCTGGCGGCGGCGATCGACGCGTGCGGTGACCTGATCGTCAACGTCGAACTCAAGGATCTCCCAGGTGAGCCGGGCTACGACCCGGGGCACCCACTGGCCCGCCTCGTGGCCCGCTTCGTCGCGGAGCAGGGCTTGACCGGCCGGGTCATCGTGTCGTCGTTCGATCTGCTGGCCCTCGATGCCGCGGTCGCCGCCGGGCCGGGACTGGCGACGGGGTGGCTCACCCCCCGATGGTTCAACCAGGCCGATGCCCTCGAAGCCCTGCTCGGGCGAGGCCACGGCGCGCTCCACCCACATCACGAGGGGGTGACCGAAACGCTCGTGGCGGCAGCCCACGAGGCGGGGATCAGCGTCACCACCTGGACCGTGGACGACCCCGACCGCATCCGCTGGCTGGTCTCCGCCGGCGTCGATGCCATCATCAGCAACGTGCCGGACGTGGCCCGGGCGGCGTTGCGCCCATGAGCACGGCGCAGAGTTTCACCTCGCCCCCATTCTGTGGGCTTTCTAGGTTTCTGATGGTTGGTTATGGTCGTCCAGGGCTGTAGCTCGCCCACAGAGACGTAACTCGCCCACAGAGACGTAACTCGCCCACAGAGTCGCGTGCCGTCACGCTGTTAGGCCATCGGGATCACGAGGCTCAGCAGGTCAGGTTGGTAGCGCAGTTCGAGCTGGTCCACCTGGCCGAGGTAGTCGCCATCGAGTTGATAAGGAAAGGGGCCCCGGCCACGGACGTCCAACGTGGTCAGGTCACTGGCGTACGCCAGACCCTTGTACTTCGCCAAGTGCGCGCCGCCCCGTCCCGTCATGGTCGCGCCGACCACCCGGGCGACGGTGGGCAGTGAAAGCGTTTGCAGGGCGACGAGCGTCAAGCCACTGTCGAGACCGGCCTCGGGCGCCACGTCCAGTGGACGATTCCCGAGGAACGTGTACGGGTTGGTCTTGATGCAGATGGCGAAGTAGACCCCCGGGATCTCCCGGCTCGCTCCCCCCAGGCCACCGGGCGCCGACGATGGCCCGACGACGATGTCGAAGTGGGGCTTCGACCGGTCGTAGTGGCGCAACCAGGTGTCAACGGTGGCGTACAGAAACAGCGGGTGGCCGGCGAAGCGCTTCAGCGACCCCCGTCGCTCCACCTGCTCGACCACGGCGGCGTCGAACCCCATCCCGGCGTGGAAGAGGAAATAGCGGTCGTTGGCGCTGCCGAGCCCGATGCGCCGGATCGACCGCTGCGGCACCCGTAACGCGGACAAGAGCTCGGCCGCCGCCTCGACCGGGTCGTTGGTGAAGCCGATGGTCCGGGCGAACACGTTGGTCGATCCGCCCGGCAAGAGCCCGAGCGCGGTGGACGACCCCGCCAGGCCGTTGGCCGCTTCGTTGACCGTCCCGTCGCCACCGAGGACGACAACCACGTCATAGCCGTCGGCCACCGCGCCCTTGGCCAACCGGGAGGCATGGCCCCGCCGACTGGTCTCGGCCGCAGTCACGTCATGGTCTGCCTGGAGTGCCTCCTGGATCAGCACCCGAACCCGGGGCGTGACCGACGAGGCCGAGGCATTCACCAACAGGAGAAGCTTCATCGTGGTGGCGCGGGCCAGCCGAACATCGGGCCGGCTCGAGGGCCCTCAGACCTCAGGCTTCATCGTCGGCGGCGGCCCGAAGGTGGGTGACGCTCTTGGCGAGGAGGCGTGACACGTGCATCTGGCTGATGCCGAGGTGGGTCGCGATCTCGGACTGCGTCATGCCCTGGAAGAACCGCAGATGGACGATCAGCTGCTCGCGCGGCGCCAGTCGTTGCATGAGCGGTGCCAGGACCGCCCGTCGCTCGGCATCCTCCATGCCCGGGTCCTCGTCGCCCAGGTAGGCGGCGTAACTCGGCGACTCACCCTCGCCGCTCGGGGCGTCGAGAGATGCGAAGCGGTAGGCCTGACCCGCTTCCAGCGCTTCCAGGACCTCTTCCTCCGAGACCTGCACCTCGGCGGCCAGCTCCGCGATGGTCGGGGAGTGACCGAGCGTCTGGCCCAGCACCCCGATGACCTTCGTCAACCGGAGATACAGCTCCTGCATGCGACGCGGCGCTCGTACCGCCCAGCCCTTGTCGCGGAAGTGGCGCTTCAGCTCGCCGACGATGGTGTGGGTCGCGTAGGTGGAGAACTCGACCCCGCGTTCCGGGTCGAACCGGTCAACCGCCTTGACCAGTCCCATGGAGGCCACTTGGACCAGGTCGTCCAGTGGTTCCCCACGGTTGGCGAAGCGGCGGGCCAGATACTCCGCCAGCCCGAGGTGGGCCCCGACCAGGTCGTCGCGAAGCTGGCGGTCGCGGGACCCGGCGAACGCCACGAATTTGGCCCGCAGCTCCTCGCGCAGGACTGGATCCGTGCTCACGAAGCCGCACCGGCGCCCGAAGCCGCGCCGCCCGAAGCCGCGCCCG
>JAUTXM010000179.1 GCA_030838025.1 Acidimicrobiaceae bacterium | reverse complement strand
CCGGCGTCGAGGCGATCTCGAATGGCGTCCCGGCATTTCGGGTGCCGGAGTGGCGCAACGCCCGCGAGACGCTGGTCATCATGGGCACCACCCTGGGGGCGATGTTTCTCGGCCTTTCGATCCTGGCGGCCAAGATGCACGTCGCCCCCTTCGAAAAGGGCACACCGACGGTGATCTCGCAGATCGGCAAGCTGGTCTACGGACCCTCACCGGTCGGTACCGGCTTGTATCTGGCGTTGCAGGCGGGCACGGCGCTCATCTTGATATTGGCGGCCAATACCAGCTTCGCCGATTTTCCCCGCCTGGCCAGCTTCCACGCCGGGGACAACTTCATGCCCCGACAGCTGACCAAGCGGGGCCATCGGCTGGTGTTCTCCAACGGCATCATTTTCCTCGCCGTGGCGTCGATCGCGGTGGTGATCGCGGCCGACGCCAAGGTCGACAACCTCATCGGCCTGTACGCCATCGGGGTGTTCACCAGTTTCACCCTGTCGCAGGGCGGGATGGCCAAGCATCACATCACCCACAAGGAGCCCGGGTGGCGGATGGGCCTGTTCATCAACGGCACCGGGGCGCTGCTCTCGCTCGTCGTCGACATCATCATCGGGGTCACCAAGTTCGCCCGCGGGGCGTGGATCGTCATCGTCTTGGTCCCGGTCATGGTGGCGGTCCTGGTCCGGCTGAACCGGGCCTACGAGGCCGAGGAAGCCGAGCTTGAACAGGACGCGCCCACGGCCGCCGAGGCCCCGGTGATGCGGCGCCACGTCGTCCTGGTCTTCATCGACACCTTGAACGTGGCCGCCGCCCGGGCGATGCAGTACGCCCGGACGTTGTCGCCCGATGAGCTGCGGGCGGTTCATTTCGATCTCGACCCGATCCGCACCGAGGACCTGACCGAACGGTGGAGCCGCCTCGGGCTCTCCCACCTGCCGCTCGACGTCGTCGAGTGCCCGCAGCGCCGCCTCACCCGGGGGGCGGCTGAAGTGGTGGCCGAGGCGCTCGGTGACGGTCAGACCGAAGTCACGGTCCTCTTGCCTCGCCTCGAGCACAACCGGTTCTGGCACCGCTTCTTGCACGACCACACCGCCGACGCCATCGCCGAAGCGGTCGGTGTGCTGCCTCACGCCAACGTGACGATCGTGCCCTACCACCTCGGCTTGGCCACACTCCGCCAGGTGGCCGCGGAGCGACGGGAGGCCACGCCGACCAAATCCGAGCGCCCCAGCAACGGAAAGGTCAAGCAAAAGGACCTGGCGGCAGCGACGCCCCGCCCACCGGGGACCGAGCCGATCGCGGGTGCGACCTTTCGAGCCCACGGCCGTTTCGGCGGCCGGGTCCACAGCGTGCGAGTCCAACCGTGGGCCGGCGTTTCCACCCTGGAACTCACCTTGGTGGACGGGACCGGCACCATCAATGTCGTCTTCCTCGGGCGCAAACAGATCGCCGGCATCAAGCCCGGAACCCGCCTCGTCGTCGACTCGGTGGTCGGCGAGCACCGGGGCCACTTGGCGCTGCTGAACCCGTACTACGAAATCCTCGCCGACGAGCACCACGAGCTGCCACCAACGGGTCACTAACGGTTACCAGGTCCTTAGGGGTACGGCCTCGGCGTTGGCGGCGGCGACCCCGCCGTCAACACCAGGACGCTGCGCGGACGCGGCCACCTTTTCCCCCATTCCGTCGTTCTCCAACGAGCGCGGCACGATCGCTGCAATCGCCCGATAATGGGGCCATGCCCCGTGGCCTCTTACGCGTCTACCTGGGCGCGGCGCCCGGCGTCGGCAAGACCTACGCCATGCTCAGCGAGGGCCATCGACGACGGCAGCGCTCCACTGACGTCGTCATCGGCTACCTGGAGCCGCACGACCGTCCGCTGACCATCGCCGCTGCGGGCGATCTCGAGGTGGTGCCTCGACGCAGCATCGACTACCGGGGCCTCCACCTCCAGGAGATGGATGTCGACGCCGTGTTGGCCCGCCGGCCCGACGTGGTGCTGGTCGACGAACTGGCGCACACCAACGCGCCCGGTTCGCGGCACGCCAAGCGGTGGCAGGACGTCGAGGATCTCCTGGGGGCGGGGATCAGTGTGGTGACGACGCTCAATGTCGAGCACCTCGAATCGGTCAACGACGTGGTCGAGCGGATCACGGGGATCGCGCAGCGAGAAACCGTTCCCGACGCGGTGGTGCGAGCCGCCGATGTCGAACTGGTGGATATGAGCCCCGAGGCCATCCGCCGGCGGATGGCGCACGGCAACATCTACCCGGCGGAGAGGGTCGACTTGGCGCTGGCCAACTACTTCCGGGTCGGCAACTTGGCGGCGTTGCGGGAACTGGCCTTGTTGTGGGTCGCCGACCGGGTCGACGAGGGGATCCAGCAGTACCGGGAGCGCCATGGCATCGCCCGGTCGTGGGAGACCCGGGAGCGGGTCGTGGTGGCCGTGACCGGCCGAGGCGCCACCGATCACCTGGTTCGGCGCGCCGCGCGCATGGCGATGCGGGCCAAGGCCGACCTGATCGGCGTGCACGTGACGGCGGCCGACGGCCTGGCCTCCGCCCCCGCCGACAACATCGAACGGTACCGGCGGCTGATCGAGGAGTTCGGGGGCAGCTTCCACGAGGTGGCGGGCGCGGAAGTCGCCGCCGCCCTGGTCACCTTCGCCCGGGCGGAGAACGCCACGCAGCTGGTCCTCGGCGCCAGCCGCCGCTCCCGCTGGGCCGAGATCAGCCGAGGATCGGTCATCAACCGGGTCCTTCGCGAGGCGGCCGACGGCATCGACGTCCACGTCATCTCCTATGCGGAGACCGACGAGGCGGCATCGTTGACCTCGCCGTCGCGGCGGCGCCTGGCCGGCGTTGCGCCCCGCCGCCGGCTCATCGGCTTTGCCCTGGCGACGGTGGGCCTGCCCGCGATCACCGTGGTCCTGTCGAGCGTTCGAGGCAGCGTCGGGCTGCCGAACGCCCTGCTTTGCTACCTGCTGCTCGTCGTGGCGGTCGCCACCATCGGGGGCATCTGGCCGGCCCTGGTCGCCTCGGTTGCCGCCTTCCTCCTCCTCAACTGGTTCTTCGCCGATCCCATCCACACCTTCAGCATCGGTACCGGCCGCGACCTGCTGGCACTGGTTGTGTTCCTGATCGTCGCCGGGGTGATCAGCGCCTTGGTCGACATCGCCGACCGCCGGCGCAACGACGCCTACCAGGCCCGAAGCGAAGCCCAGGCGTTGGCCCGGATGGCCGCCCGGGTGTTGGGCGACGACGATCCGCTGCCGGCCCTGCTCGCCGACCTGGTCGCCAGTTTCGCCCTGGACGGCGCCGCCGTCTTGCGGCCGGGCGAAGGAGGCTGGGTCATCGAGGTCGCGGCCGGTTCGCAGCCGCCCAGCTCGCCGGGCGACGGGACCCTTGCGTTGCCGCTGGCAGGCGACTCGCAGTTGGCGCTGCGGGGCGCGGGGTTGCGGGCCGACCACCAGCGCCTCCTCAACGCCTTCGCCACCCAGGTGGCGGTGGCCTTGGAGGCTCGGCGCCTCCAGGGCGAGGCGGCCGGGGCGTCGGCGCTGGTGCAGGCCAACGAGTTGCGCAGCGCCTTGCTGGCCGCCGTGAGCCACGACCTGCGGACGCCCCTCGCCTCCATCAAGGCGAGCGCCACCAGCCTGCTGTCGGAGGATGTCGCCTTCGAGCCCGCCGCCACCAAGGAGTTGCTCACCACGATCGACGAGGAGACCGACCGGCTCAACGCCCTGGTTGGCAACCTGCTCGACATGAGCCGGCTGCAGAGCGGCGCCCTCGTCGCCACCACCCGGCCGGTGGGCCTCGAGGAGGTGGTGGCGTCGGCGCTGGCGTCGCTCTCCGCGGCTGCCGTGGTCGAGGTCGACGTCGCTGAAACCCTGCCCCGAGTGCTGGTCGACCCCGCCTTGTTGGAGCGCGCCGTGGCCAACATCATCGCCAACGCGGTGGGTTTCTCGCCCGACGGCCAGCCGGTCAAGGTCGAGGCGGCGGCGGTTGCCGGCCGGGTCGACCTTCGGGTCGTGGACCGGGGCCGAGGCATCCCGGTCACCGACCGTGATCGGGTGCTCGAACCGTTCCAGCGGCTGGGGGACAACCCCAACGGCGCCGGCGTCGGGCTCGGCTTGGCGGTTGCCAACGGGTTCGTAACCGCCATGGGCGGCGAGCTGATCATCGAAGACACCCCCGGTGGTGGCGCCACGCTGATCTTGAGCCTGCCCGAAGCGCGAGCCCAGTGAGGGCGGGGGGCGTGCGGTGTGCGGCCGTGGTGGCGGGTGCGGTGCTCGTGGTGGTGGCGGCTGAGCGGCAGGCACGGCTGCGGCGGTGACGGAACCGGATCGGAGAGCGTGACCAAGGTTCTGGTAATCGATGACGAAGTTCCCTTCGTTCGGGC
>JAUTXM010000136.1 GCA_030838025.1 Acidimicrobiaceae bacterium | reverse complement strand
GTGCGCACGAACATCTCCGGCTGCACGAACAGCTGCGGCCAGCATCACATCTCCGACATCGGCTTCTTCGGCGCCGAACGCCGGGCGCACGGCCGCTCGGCGCCCGGGTACCAGATGTTGCTCGGGGGCCATGTGGGCCAGACGCAGGTGGAGTTCGGCCAGAAGGCGCTGCGCCTGCCGGCCAAGGCCGTCCCCGACGCCGTCGTGCGCGTGGTCGGTCGTTATGCCGGCGAACGGGCGGCCGGCGAGAGCTTCCCGACCTGGCTCGAGCGTGTTGGGGGGCCGGCGGTGGTTGGCGCCGACCTGAAGGAACTCGACATCTGGCCGCTGCCCGACGAGGCGCCGGACTTCTACGTCGATTACGACGAGACCGGACCCTACGTGGCCGAAGTCGGGGCGGGCGAGTGCGCCGGCACCTGACGGGGCACTGTTCTTCTAACCGAACATTTCTTACCCGAGTCCCGTCCCCCTGATCCCGTCGACGAGGAAGGCTCCACCGGTCCAATGACCACCCTGCTCAACACCACCGACCGGGACCTCAGCGACCGGGAGCTGCTGGAGGCCGCGGCCCGATTGGAGAGCGCACCGTCCAGCGCCATCATCGGCTGGGCGGTCGAACAATTCCATCCGCACCTGTGCTTGACCGCGTCCATGACCGACGCCGTACTCATCGATCTGGCGGTGAAGGTCGAGCCGTCCATCGAGGTGGTGTTCATCGACACCGGCTACCACTTCCCCGAGACGTTGGAGATGGTCGAACTGGTGCGGCGGCGCTACGGCCTCAACCTGCGGGTGATGACCGCCCTGCCCCAAGCGGCGGAGCTGTGGAAGGTGGACCCGGAGAACTGCTGCTCGGCCATCAAGACCGGCCAACTCGACCGGGCACTGTTCGGCAAGGTGGCATGGATGAGCGGGGTCCAGCGGTCAGACGCCCCGGGTCGAGCCGGCACCCCGGTGGTGCACCGCGACATCCGGGGCCTGGTAAAGATCAACCCGATCGCCACATGGTCGCCCTGGGATATCGCGGGCTACATCGAGGACCATGATGTTCCGGTGCACCCCCTGGTCAGCCAGGGGTACCTGTCCATCGGCTGCCGTCCGTGCACCAAGCCCGTCGAGGCCGGCGCCGATCCCCGCTCCGGCCGCTGGCAGGGCATGAACAAGACCGAGTGCGGGATGCACGTCTAGCTCGTCGGGCGCCGCTCTTCGTTGCTCGGCCCTTGCCTCGACGAAGGCGGATCGGTAAGGTCGGCCTCCCGTCAGGGGCGCTACCGCGCGTCCCAGGCGGAGAGAACAACTTGATCGCGCCCCTTCGTCGTTCCCCCGCTCGTGTTCGGGCCGTCACTGCCGTGCTAGTGACCGCAACGGTGATCTCGGTTGTCACCGGCGGGTACGCAACGGCCGCGCCAACCGCAGGGGCCACGATCGTCCGCAGCCCCGGAGCGCTCCGAGCACCCGCGCCCGCAGCGCTGCCAGCGGTGCCGGCGGCACCTGCGGTGCCCACGACCACGACCGTGGCGCCGACCACCACGACCCTGCTGCCGTTGCCCACCACCCCCGGCCACGGGCCGGGACCGAACCCGACGGGCCCGATTCCCAGCACCACCTCGACCTCGATCCCCGCCCCCACCACCACGGTGTCGCCCCAGGTCATCGACGCCTTGGTCCGCGCCGTCCAGAACGATCTGGCACAAGTCGACGCCATCGCGGGCTACGACCAGGACAAGGGCATCGTGACGGTCAACGAGGCCAACGCGGCCAGCGCCGACTCCACCGTCGATCAGACGGCGCGCGCCGAGCAGGCAGCAACCTCCCTGGTCGCCTCGGGGGAAACGGACGTGGCCGACACCCAGCACCGCCTGGCGGCGCTGGCGGTCGCCCTCTACGTCCGCTCCGACGTCGGTCAGTCCGCCAAACTCGCCGACCCGTCAGCCACGGCCACGGTCAACCGGGGCGTGATTCTCGGCATTCTCATTTCCCATGGCCGCAGCCAGGTGGCCGACGCCAAGCGCCGGCTCCAGGATGACCGGCTGGCGCTCAGGGTGGCCCAGCAACGCGCCGCCAACGCCCGCGCCTTCCAGGCCGCGGCCCACCAAGCCCTCAGCAAGAGCGCCATCGAGCTGGCCAACGCCAAGCTGGCGGCCGCGGGCCGGGCCGTGAAGCCGACGACCGGGACCCCGCTGCCCACCATCATGGGTCCCGCCGCCCTGAGCGCCGGTGAACTGGCCGGCTGGTACGCCAGCACCCACTTTCAGGCCAACACGACGGTGCCGATGCCCATGCTGGCCGGGTACTACCTGAGCAGCGGCACGACGGCCGGGTTGCGGGGCGACATCGCGTTCGCCCAGTCGATCGTGGAAACGGGGTATTTCACCTTCCCGTCGGGCGGCCAGCTGCTGGGCAGCGACAACAACTTCGCGGGTATCGGCGCCTGCGACTCGTGCGCCCACGGCTGGAGGTTCCCCGACGCCCAGACCGGCGTCGCAGCCCAGGAACAGCTGCTGCAGGCCTACGCCAGCGCCAAGAAGATCCCGACGCCGCTGGTGGGCCGGGTGAGCGTGGCCGGTTGCTGCCAGACGTGGCTGTCGCTCAGCGGGGTGTGGGCCACGGCGACCAACTACGGCTACGCCATCCTGACCGTCTACAAGCAGATCCTCGACTGGGCCATCCCCCAGCGCTTGGCGGTCGCGGGCTTGTGATCACGGTCGCATCACGTCGAGATCGACTCGTCCGTGAACGCCGTTGACATGCGCCAGTCCGTCCACCTGCCACAAGACCCAGTCTCCGTGGGGCCGGCGAAGAAACCGTAGGCGCCATCGGGGCCGGTGCTGCCGCGAAGCGGCCGGGTAGCGCTCCGCGAAGTCCTCCCCGACGTAGAGCACCGTCGGCGTGTGCGTCTGCGCCTCGACCGTGGTGAGGAACGTCGTGAGCTCACGGTCCACCATTGCGGCATCGGGTCGCTGCTTGCAGTTCCCGGCCAGTTCCAGGTCGACCGCGGGCGCCACCGAGTAGCCCCCACCCGAATCGGGAAGGGGAAGCGCCCGCAGGAAGTTGGCTGCCTGGACGGCGCCAAGCGTGCACAGCGTGAAGTAGTGGTAGGCGCCGCGATCGACACCCGCGGCGCCCGCCCCGGCCCAGTTGGCGGCGAAATAGGCGTCGGTGAAGTCACCACCCTCGGTCGCCTTGATGTACGCAAACCGGATGCCGTCACGCCGGACGGCATTCCAGTCGATCCGACCTTGATGGTTGGAGACGTCGATGCCGTAACGCTCGCCCGAGTGGATTCCCGGTCGATAGGTCGGGAGCCAGACATACCGTCCCACCGCGGCTGCGACCACTACCACGACCACCGTGGCCGCCGCTGCGACCAACCACCACACGCGTCGCCGCACGCGCCTACGCCAGCTGCTCGACGAAGCGCTCCAGCTGGCGCAGGTTGCGACACTCGTAGACCCCGTCGCAGAACACGCCGTACTGGCTGACAATCGAATCGCCCGTGTCCCAGTACGAACGGGGCTCCGGATTGAGCCAGAACAGGTGCCGGGCCCGCTTGGCCAGTTCTTGGACGACCCACGCCTGCGAGGCGTGGTAGTTGTTGCGGGCGTCGCCGAGCAGGATGACCGACGTCCTGGGCGACACCTCCTGGCCCCAGCGGGTCCAGAACGTCTCCAAGGCGTGGCCGTAGTCGGAGTGGCCGTCGACCCAGACCACGTCAGCCTCGGTGTTGACCCGGTGGACCGCGTGGGCGATGTCTTCGACACCGTCGAAGAACGCCGTGACCTCGTCGATCCCGTCGATGAAAACGAAGCTGCGCACCCGGCTGAACTGGCTGCTGATGGCGTGCACCAGCTGCAGCGTGAAGCGAGCGAATGCCGCCACCGACCCCGAGATGTCGGCGATCACGACGATCTCGGGCTTGGCCGGCCGGGGGTAGCGGAACTTCGGTTCGGCCGGTACGCCCCCGTAGGAGAGCGAATGGCGGACGGTGTTGCGGAAGTCAAGCGGTCCCCGACGGCCGTGGCGCCGTTTTCGGGCCAGGCGAACCGCCAACCGTCGCGTGAGGGGCTGGATCGCTCGGCGCAGCGAGGCCAGGTCCTCCTGGGTGGCGTGCATGAAGTCGACGTCCTCGGGGAGGGGCTTGCGCAGCGTCTTGGCCATCGCCTGGGCGCCCCGGTCGGCAACCAGGCGGCGGCGAATCTCCGCTTCGATCAGGCGGCGCAGGCGGGCGATGCGGGCGTCGAACTCCTCCCGGACCAAGCGCTCCCCCAGGTCGGATAACGCCGCGTCCTCGGTGTCCTGCGAG